>JBBQJM010000023.1:0-15209 GCA_038325895.1 Mycobacteriales bacterium | reverse complement strand
CCCTGGCCGGGTTGTTGGGGCAACCCGCGGTCGGATCGGTGCCGGTCGCGTTCGCGACCATGATCGCCGTTTCGCTGCTGACCCGGTCGGCGCTCACGCCCCGCTCGGATGCGGTGCTGGCAGCGCTGCACGTGCCCGGGCCGGCGCGGCGGGCGGCGGCAACGCCCGAGCGGCCCGCCCGCTGATCCCCCTGATCCGCCCGGTCAGCGAGGAAGCCCCCGGCAAGGGCTGACGCGGATGGTGACGCCGACTCACTGCGCCGATCCTCCGGAGGTGCTCATCGGGTCGTTCGACGGGGTGACGACCCTGCTGCGCCGATTCACTGTGCCGAACTCAGTGTGCCGGGAAGTACTGCTGCACCGACACACTGATCGACGAACGGGTGGCGACGCCGTCACTGCTGACGAATTGGAATTGCGGTGTCGTGCATCCGTCGAGGTCGAACCAGCCGGCGTGACCGGCGATGGGCTGACCCGCGATTCCAGCCGCGTTGATCCAGCGGGCTTCTATCCGCGCCTGATCGTCGTTGGCGCGCCAGCGCACCAGGAATCGTTGGATGTCACAGCCGTTGACGGTCGAGGGAAAGTCCCCGTTGTCCGGGCCTTTCGCGGGAGTCCAGTCACCGACGGTCGCTCGGCTGGTGGCGTCCCACGAATTGTTCAGACGCCATTCGGGCAGCGAATCGGGGAACACCGGAACCGGTGTCCCGCCGGCCTTGCTCGGCCCGGACGACCACGCGGACGTGCTCTTCGTGGTGCTGGTGGTGCTGGTGGTGCCGGAGACCGGTGCGGTCGCGGTGTCCGGCACGGTCAGCTCGCCGGTGTCGTCGGGGTTGGTCGGGTCGGCGGTGTCGCTGGGGCCGAACTCGTCGGTCGGGAACGTCTCGTCGGTCGGGAACGTCTCGTCGGTCGGGAAGGTGTCCTCGGTGGGCAGCGTGTCCTCGCTCGGCACCGTCAGCGCGCTCGACTCGCCATCGGCACTCGGGACTGCCGTACCGCTCTCCTGCTGGGTGCAGGCCACCACCCCGGCCAGCGTGAGGACGGTGACCGAGCCGAGGCCGATCATGGTCCTGCGCAGTTGCATCACCTCTCCAGCCTAACGACGTTTGTCCGGTTCCCCGGTCGCCGCTGCAGGCAAGAGCAGTTCGAAGACTCCGACGGCCGGCGCTCGCGGTGACCGCGAGCCGATCACACCACCGTCCGCACGCGGGTGGACGGAGCATCGGATGTCCGCCCCGCCGACGCCGCGGACGGAGGCGGCTGGTACTCGAAGTGGGACGAGGTAAACGCTGGGGGGGACGTGGATGGTCACGCCGGAATCCCGGGCGTGTTAGCCGCTCGTTCGGCTAACTTGCTAACTGGCGTTTGGCGATCCGAAGAGCGGTGCCAAGACCATCACCGGCAGGCCGACCTGGTGGCCAAGATGCCGACCATCGACCTGACCGAGCCGGTCACCTGCTACTTCGAGTACGTCCAGCGCACCGTCGACCTGAACCGCGAACTGGCCATCAAGTGGGCCGAGCTGGTGTCCTCGTTCACCGGTGTCGTCCGTGAGCAGGGCGAGGCCGTCAGCCACATCGTCGAGGATCAGACCGAGAAGGTTGCCGACCTGGCCAGCAAGCCGGCGGAAAAGGGCGAGCAGACTGCGCGCGAGCTGGCCGACAAGGCAGAGCAGGCCGAGCGGGAGATGGCTCGCAAGGCCCGCGCGGCCGAGCGTGAGCAGGCCCGCCAGGCGCACGAGAAGGACCGCGAGCCCTACCAGGGTCTGAGCAAAGCCGAGCTTCAGCGACAAGCTTGCGGAGCGTGACCTGCCGAAGACCGGCACCGTCGAGGAGCTCATCGAGCGGTTGGTCAGCGCCGACAGCGAGTGAGTGTCGGCACCCGGACCTGAATGCTCTAGTAGTGCAGGTGCGGCGTCGAATGGGCCTTTGCCCGATCTTCGTACCCTACGACGCCGGTGTCAGCATCCTGCTGACGCCAGCGTCGCCGTTTCTCGCACCACACGGCGGTTTCTCGTGGCACCGCCCATTCAGCAGGGGCGACCGGCTCACTGGCATGCCCGAAACCCGAAGCGCACGAATGAGTGTCGCCTTGACCAACAACACATCGACGGCGGCCCTTCGCGGCGCAGACGCCCGAAACCTGCGAGCCCGCCGTACCTGGTCGTGCACCGGGTGGGGGCCGGTGAACCGCTGACGTTGCTACCCGGGCTCGATGAGTGACATCGGCTGGCGGCCTGACCACAGGCACGCGTGACCACCGCCTGCTGCAGTCCCGACAGCAGACGTCCAGCACGGTTTCGAACGATGGGTCGACGACCACGTGGGGCCGAGCTTCCTCAGTTGGCCGACGGAACGGGAGTGCGCGCACGCCATTGCGGCGGTCAGGCCATTTCGGGCACCCTCAGGTGCGCCATCACCAGTTCGAACTCGGCGACCTCGAGGATGTCCAGTCCGGCGTCGCGGGCGGTTTGTTGCCGCATCTGGGCACCCCCGCGGGTAGATTCGAGCGCGGCCGTTTCGCGCCAGGAGGTGGATATGATCGCAATGATCGCATCCCGGTTGACGAACAAACTGGCCCCGCGGAACCCCTCCACCTGATCCAGTTCGGACATCGAGGCGCGGACCATGTCGATGGAGCCGTCGATCCGGTCGGCCTCCGCTTGTACCCAGCTGCACCGGAAACAGGCCCCGTCGCCCGAGTTGTGCATTCGATGCAGCAGCGCGATCTCCCACTCCGCGACGGTCATCTCGTCGCCGAGAATCTCGGCGCCCCGGCGACGCAGTGGAAGCACGGCCTCCGCGCTGGCCCGCGTGGCGTCCCCAGCCCCAGGCCGTTGTGGAGATACAGCGACCGGACTCCCAGTGCACGATCGTCGACATGCCGAGACACCCGTCCATGGCGAGCACCGCCGGCATCACCTCGTCACGAATCAGCGCCGTGCCTGCGTCGAGCCTCTCGGGGCTCGAGGAGAATGTGGTGGAACGTGCGTGCACGTCACACCCCCTCAGGGTGCGGTGCGGCGCCCGGGCGGCGCCGCGGGATCGTCCCACGATCCTGGCCTGAGCAAGCGCTCGCAATCGCCCGGGCCGACGTCCCGGCCGAGACCTGCCGGGACCGCGGATGTAGATGGCGTGTGGGTCAGGCGCCGGGCTGCTGCCACGTCAGGGGCTGACCCACGTCAGCGGTGACCAATCAGACGCTGTCGGCCGGCGCATCGAGTTTCGCGGCGTCCACCTTGCGGTGAAAATGCATGCCGGCCAAGCCGCCGAGCACGCCGCCGATCAGGCCGGTGAGCAGCGCCGCACCGATCGCGATCAACCCGACGGCGGTGACGTCGCCCTCGTTGACCGGAATGCGCGGAAGGTTCAGGCGGGCCAGCACGTCGTATTGCGAGCCGGCGATCCAGGCGATCCCGGCAATGATGACCGCCATCGCGATGCCCCACAGCCAGACCGCGAGGCCCTGGCGTGCGCCGTGGAATCGGGCCATCCGGCCGGCCACGTAGCCACCGCAGTAATAGGCCACGAACAGGATGACCAACAGCGTGATCGCGCCGACCAGGCCGACGGTCTGGGCGGTTGCCGTGTTGTTCTGCGATTCCTGGACCGCCTGATCGACGGTGTCGCCGGTGGCCACGCCGAACGCGACGCCGGCGGCGGCCAACACGCTGATCAGCAACACCGCCATCCCGGTGGCGGTCAGCCAACCGAAGAACGCCGAGCCGATCTTCACCCCGCCGAACCGCTGCTGCTGGCGGGCCAACACGCTGCCTGCGGTTTCTGCTGAGTACCCCGGGTCAATGGGGCTGGAGGTTTCCGGGTAACCAGACACCGGTGGGGCGCTCACCGATCCACCGGCTCCGGCAGGCGGGAATGGGGTCGGGTCTCCGGCGGGGGCCTCCGGTCCGGGATGGTGCACCCAGGTCTCGGCGTCGCCGCCGAGCGACGGGGTTTCGGTCACACCACTGTGCGGGCGGTCGTGGTTCGCGCCCGCCTGTGACGGAGTGCTCATCGTCTCGCTCCTCGGGTCGGCGGTGTCACATCTGCGTCGGCCTGCTTCTCGGGTGGCCGTGTCCCGGCGGCGTCATACCCGTCACGGAGGACGTCTGCTGTCGCCGTGTGGGTGGCCACCTGACCGGCCGGGCCTGCGCGTCGGCGCCGGCCGGCCCGGGGCCGCTCGTGGTTGCCGTCATCATCGCGCATGCCGTGTCGACGACGCGTTGGTGAGACGGGTCGGACCGTCTGCGAGCCTTCCGGCTAGCGAATGCTCGTGGACTTCCTCCGGGCCAGGAAGCCAGCTACGGCGCCCGCGATGAGCAACACGACGGCGATGATCAGCAGCCATTTGAGCGCGGTGAACACCAGGCCGCCCAGACCCAGCAGCACGGCCAGCACGATCAGCACAATTGCCAGCACCATGATCCGGTCCTCTTTCCCTTGCGATGTGACGCGCGGTTCGCGCGCTGTCGCAGCAGCAATACCCCGTCGTTTGTCCGGTCAAACGGGCTCACCTGTCCGGTAGCCAATCAGACTGTTGGGGTCAACCCTCATCAGTCGAGGTCGGCCAGCCGGTCTTCGGTTCGGCGCGCGGGCTCGTTCCAAGCTTCACGAACACCTTGCGCAGGTGGTACTCCGCGGTGGGCGCCCTCAGACGGCCGCGTGCTACCTGTCGCGAGTCGCCCTCGGCAGCCAGGCTCTTGCGCACCAGCTCGTCGAGCCGGAACTGCTACGGGCCGGCGATCTCGCGGATTCCGTTCAACGGCTCTCCCACGGCGACGCGTCCCACGCCTGCGGCGACGTCGTCGGAGGCCATCGGCTGGATGGGTGCCGACGGCAGGTGGAACTTGCCGTCGACCGTGCTGAATTCGGCGATGGCTTTGATGAATTCGAAGATCTGGGTGGCGTGCACGATCGAGTACGCAGACCCGACTCACGGATCAGCGACTCCTGCATGCTCTTCGCGCGGAAGCAGCCCGACTCCTGCATCCCGTTCAGTGCCGACCACCGACAAAGCCAAGTAGTGCGCGACCCCGCCTCGACAAGTGCTTGAGCAGGTTCGCGGTGGACGTCTGCAAGAACGGCCGCCAGCGGTTCTGCAAAGCGGCAACACCACAACGACTGAACGGCCCGCGAGATTGGGGCAATGCGGAGACAGCCTGGGCGGGAGTCAGTGTCATGTCTACGCGCCAAACCAACGAGCGGCGCGCTGTCACATTCTCGAATCGATTCCGGTCTTGATCGAAGGCGCAGGGTCCGGCCGAACGACGAGATAAGAGCGGGAACAACGGGTTTCAGACGGCTCCTGAAGGAGTACGCGCTGGCGGGCGGGTTGTTCCTGGTGCTGTCCTCGAACGGGGCGGTTGTCCGTCAGGATCGGACCGAGGATCCCGGCGACCCTCGGCCCATAGTGGCCGGGCTCGCGATGATCTTGCTGACCCGGATCGGACGCTGGGTCAACCTCTCCCGGCGCTCCCGGCACCGATGCTGTTCCGCGTCGGACTGTCCTATGCGGTCGCCCCGCTGACCTCGACCGTGCTGGCCGCGGCACCCGAGCATCGAGCGGGGATCGCCGCCGCGATCGACAACGACGTCGCACGAAATTGCCGGACTGCTTGCCGTCGCGGCGCTGCCGGCGCTGGACCGGGCCTTGTTGTTGGACCGGGCTCGTCCCTGATCCCCTTCATGCGACATGGACCGAACGGAGGCCCTGACGTGACTCACGGCGGGCTCTCGGAACATGGGGACATCACGCCCCACTGACGGTGGTCGACGGCGTTGCCCGCGTCATCTGGGATCCCCATCGCCGGCTACTTCATCTGTCGTCGTCCGTCATTGCTGCCGAGGGCCCTCGTCTTTCGTACGGCCGGCTGTCAGCCCAGGTCGTCAGATCGCCGGTGTGTCAGGGTCGGTGACCGCCGAACTGACGTGGTCGACCACCGGTGTCGACCCCCGCCGCCGCCAGACCCGGCGGACCGTCAGGCAGAAGTACAGCCAGGCAAACCCGATCACCCAGCCGCCGATCACGTCGGTCGCCCAGTGCACACCCAGGTAGAGCCGGGACAGCCCGATGGCCAGCACGAAGATCGCGGCGCCGGTGATGGCGGCGACCCGTCCGCGGGTGCTGGGGATCGTTGGCAGCAACACGACGAGGAGCACGCCGAGAATCGCCGCGGATGCCAGTGAATGCCCCGACGGGAAGGACTCGTTGGTCTCGGTGACCAGCCGGTACTCCGCTGGTGGCCGCTCACGGCCCACCGTTGCCTTGCCGAACCGGACCAGCAGTCCTGCCCCCGCCGCGACCACAGCAACCAGGGCTGCATCGCCTCGCCGCCGCTTGACGAGCAGGAATACGACGGCCGCGACTGCAATCAGGGCCATGGCCACCGTGCTGCCCAGGGTCGTCACCGTGACGGCCAGGGTGGTCAGGGCGGGGGCCCGATGTTCGATCATGAACGACCACACCGGCGCGTCGATCGTCGTCAGGCCATTGCCCTCGGAGGCGCCGTCGGCGATCCCGAGAATCACTCCGGCGACGACCGCCAGCACCCCGCCGCTGATGAACAGCACCTCTGCGGTGCGCGGTGATCTGCGGCGGGACCGGATCAGCGCGACCGCCCCCAGCGCGAACAGGATCAGCGCGGCGACCCCATACGGCAACCAGACGTAGCCGTATTCGAAGAGGACGTCGTTGTCGGCCGCCGTCTCGGCCGCTCCGGCGGGCGCGGCGATGTCGCTGATCAGGGCGGAGATGACGGTGACCTTCCTCGGTGACTGCCCGGCGAACTTCCTCGGCGACCTTCGTCGGGGCTTTCCCGGGCGCAGGTTTCATCATCACCCGCGCGGCGGGCCCGCCAGTCGCTGACGTCGCGCGCCTGTTGCGCGCGCCTTCCCCGTTTCTCGGCGTCCCCGCGCCCCCTGTTGGCGCCGATCAACATCGTCGGCACGGATCAACGGGGGCGCATTTGTGACGACTGGGACAGGAGTCAATTAGTTCATCCGCGCGATCTGCCGATGCGATCCGCCGGCCGCGTTGTTCGGTGCCGCGTTGTTCGGTGCCGCGTTGTTCGGTTGCGTTGTTTGGTGCGGCGGCTCGCCTGCGGTGCTTCGCCTCGTCGTGGAATGCCACCGGACGGAAGCGGGATTGCGGAGGACGCATCCACGCTTTCGACCGCGCTCGGCGGCGGCGCGTCACCCGTCACATCGGGCTGGCCGGCAGGTGAGTTGGACTCGACGCTGCACCGGCGTAGAGTGGAACGTCGGCGCGCGAGTCGTGCTGGTTTGGTGCTGCACTCAACCGGCCGGGCCGAGAATTCGGCATTCCTGCGCACCCATCGCACGGGGAAAGGCTCGATCGGACGGCCATGTGTGACGGCGTCCGGGAGGGCCCGTCACAGCGTGCACAGGCACAGCGGCAGTACACAAGCTTTTTCAGTGGATTGTGGAGGATATGGGCAAGAAAGACGGGGCCATCGAGGTCGAGGGTCGGGTGGTCGAACCCCTTCCCAACGCCATGTTCCGCGTGGAGTTGGAGAACGGGCACCGGGTGCTCGCTCACATCAGCGGCAAGATGCGGCAGCACTACATCCGGATCCTGCCTGAGGACCGCGTGGTCGTGGAGCTCTCGCCCTATGACCTCACCCGCGGCCGGATCGTCTACCGCTACAAGTAAACGACCAACGAAGGACAGCCGCCTCCACTCAGAGGCGGGCCTGGGTGCAAGCCCGGGTCGATCGGCCTTTCGGGGACCGATAGGGAGCGCAACCAACCGGCTGCGCGTGGTCCGGTGCGCAAACCGGCACCGGCACTAGAGATGAGGACAGCAGTGAAGGTTCAGCCGAGCGTCAAGAAGATCTGCGACAAGTGCAAGGTGATCCGCCGGCACGGTCGCGTGATGGTCATCTGCGAGAACGTGCGGCACAAGCAGCGTCAGGGCTGAGGCTCTCAACGGGCCAGGACATCGGCCCCTGACGTCGGTGCGGGACTTTGTCGGGTACACCCGATGCAGCGCCGCACTCGCCACCGGACATCCGGTGACACCCACTATCGCGTCACCAACCACTCGCCCGGCCCCGGTCGGAACGACGTGGAACACCTCCGGACCACAGGCCGGGGCCCGGAGATCCGGGACGGGACGCGACCGACACCTGTGGGTACGACAAAGGAGTACCGCGCCACATGGCGAGACTCGTCGGCGTCGATCTGCCCCGCGACAAGCGGATGGAGATCGCGCTCACCTACATCTACGGGATCGGGCGAACCCGCTCCCTCGAACTGCTCACGGCCACCGGCATCAGCCCGGACCTGCGCTCCAAGGACCTGTCGGACGAGGACGTTCTCGCGCTGCGTGAAGCGATCGACCAGGCCGACCTCAAGGTCGAGGGCGACCTTCGCCGCGAGGTGCAGGCCGACATCCGCCGGAAGATGGAAATCGGCTCCTACCAGGGTCTGCGGCACCGCCGTCACCTCCCGGTCCGCGGCCAGCGCACCAAGACGAACGCGCGAACCCGCAAGGGACCGAAGAAGACGATCGCCGGCAAGAAGAAGGCCAGGTAAACCGATGCCCCCCAAGTCCCGTTCGGGTGCCGCTGCGGTCAAGAAGATCCGCCGCAAGGAGAAGAAGAACGTCTCCCACGGCCACGCGCACATCAAGAGCACCTTCAACAACACCATCGTCTCGATCACCGACCCCACCGGTGCGGTGATCTCCTGGGCCTCGGCCGGCCATGTCGGCTTCAAGGGCTCCCGGAAGTCCACCCCGTTCGCCGCCCAGATGGCGGCTGAGAACGCCGCCCGTCAGGCCATCGAGCACGGCATGCGGAAGGTGGATGTGTTCGTCAAGGGCCCGGGTTCAGGTAGAGAGACCGCGATCCGCTCCTTGCAGGCCGCCGGTCTCGAGGTCGGCGCGATCTCCGACGTCACCCCGCAGGCCCACAACGGAACCCGGCCGCCCAAGCGGCGCCGGGTCTGAGCGGGACGAAAGGAGAAATGGACAAGTAATGGCTAGATATACCGGACCCATCACCAAGAAGTCCCGCCGCCTGAAGACCGATCTGGTCGGTGGCGACATGGCGTTCGAACGCCGCCCCTTCCCGCCCGGCCAGCACGGCCGCGCGCGGACGAAGGAGAAGGAATACCTGACCCAGCTGCAGGAGAAGCAGAAGGCCCGCTTCACCTACGGCGTCATGGAGAAGCAGTTCCGCCGCTACTACGCCGAAGCCGCCTCCCGGCCCGGCAAGACCGGTGAAACGCTGCTGCAGATCCTGGAATCGCGGCTGGACAACGTCGTTTACCGCGCCGGCCTGGCCCGGACGCGCCGTGCCTCCCGACAGTTGGTGACCCATGGTCACTTCCTGGTCAACGGCCATCGGGTGGACGTCCCGTCCTACCGCGTCGAGCAGTACGACATCATCACCGTCCGCAAGCAGTCGAACGAGCTGTTCCCGTTCGAGTTGGCTCGCGCGACCTTCGGCGATCGCCCGATTCCCGCGTGGATGAAGGTCGTGCCGGAATCGCTGACGATCCTGATCCACTCGCTCCCGGTGCGTCAGCAGATCGATTCGCAGGTCGCCGAGCAGCTGATCGTCGAGTTCTACTCCAAGTAAACGCTGGCTCCGCCAGTTGGCAATGACCGGCATACCCGGGCTGCGCCAGCTAAAGAGTCGCTGGCTCCGCCAGTTGGCAATGACCGGCATCGCCGGGCTGCGCCAGCCACAGAGTCGCTGGCTTTCGCTCCCTCGCTCCGCCACTAGGTAAGGACCGGCTTTGCCGGGCTCGCAAGCTTGATAACTGCATTTGGCTCAGCTCCGCTTCGCCCGTACCGACTTTGTGACGGGACTGGTTTCGCCAGTGGGGGTGGGTGAAAAGGGCAAGGGAACGTCCCTCGCCCGGCGCGGATCAACTTCGCGGGCGCGGATGAAGTAGTCGATTTCTGTCACACCAGTCACAGAACCGGCCAACTTCGTCCGCGCTGCGAAAGTTGATCCGCGCCGGCAAGGGGGAAACGCGGCCGTTGGACCGGCCGTTGCACCATCACCGAAGTGACGTCATATAGCGGTCGTCACCTGCGAAAGGAAACACCACTGTGCTGATTTCCCAGCGCCCCGCACTGACCGAAGAATTTGTGTCGGAGAACCGTTCGCGGTTCGTCATCGAGCCGCTCGAGCCAGGATTCGGTTACACCCTCGGCAACTCGCTGCGGCGCACCCTGCTCTCGTCCATCCCCGGCGCGAGCGTCACCAGCATCCGGATCGACGGCGTGCTACACGAGTTCACCACCGTCCCCGGGGTCAAGGAGGACGTCACCGAACTGATCCTGAACCTCAAGGATCTGGTCGTCTCCTCCGAGGACGACGAGCCCGTCACCATGTACCTGCGCAAGCAGGGCCCCGGTGACGTCACCGCCGGTGACATCGCGCCGCCCGCTGGTGTCACCGTGCACAACCCGGATCTGCAGCTGGCCACCCTGACCAAGAAGGGCAAGTTAGAGATCGAGCTCGTCGTGGAGCGTGGCCGCGGCTACGTGCCGGCCTCGCCCAACAAGGTCGTCGGTGCCGAGATCGGCCGCATCCCGGTCGACTCGATCTACTCCCCAGTGCTCAAGGTCACCTACCGCGTCGAGGCCACCCGTGTTGAGCAGCGGACCGACTTCGACCGGCTCGTCCTTGACGTCGAGACCAAACCGTCGATCACCCCGCGGGACGCGCTGGCCTCGGCCGGCACCACCCTGGTCGAGTTGTTCGGCTTGGCCCGCGAGCTGAACATCGACGCCGAGGGCATTGAGATCGGGCCCTCGCCCGCCGAGGCCGATCACATCGCGGCGTTCGCGCTGCCGATCGAGGAGATGGACCTCACCGTCCGCTCCTACAACTGCCTCAAGCGGGAGGGCATCCACACGGTCGGCGAGCTGGTCTCCCGCACCGAGGCCGACCTGCTCGACATCCGCAACTTCGGGCAGAAGTCGATCGACGAGGTCAAGATCAAGCTCGCCGGGATGGGTCTGTCGCTGAAGGACTCGCCGGCCGGCTTCGATCCCGCCGCGGCGGCCCTGGCCTACGGCGACACCGACTGGAACGACGACACCGACGACGGCGGCTACGGCGTCGTCGGCGGCAGCGTCGTCGGTGGTGGCGGCGGCGTCGGCCCGGACACGTCGGACGACACCGACTACGCGGAGACCGAGCAAATCTAATCTCTGGCTGCCGCCAGTAGGTGATCGCTCCCTCCGGGAGTAGGTAGTGACCGGCTCCGCCGGGCTTGAAACTGGATAACTGCAATTGGCTCCGCTTCGCTTCGCCCCACCGGCTTCGCCCCACCGGCTTCGTCGTTGGGACTGGCTTCGCCAGTATTGAAGGGTCGCGTGGCCATGGTCCACCCGGTTGTCGGGTGGGCGGCAGCGTTGTGTGATGCAGGTGTTCGCATCCCGCAGGGATTGCCCTGCGCAGCAGTGTTTTGCATCCCGCAGGGATGTTGGCCCTGCGCCAGCAGCGTTGCCGAACACGGATAGGAAACCGTCGGCGCCCGGGAGTTCGCTCCCGGGTGGCCGCCTCACCCGAGTGGACCCCTCCACCCGGACAACGACTTCAAAGGATGCTCACACAATGCCAACCCCACCCAAGGGTCCCCGTCTGGGTGGATCACCCGCGCACGAGCGGCTGATCCTGGCCAACCTGGCCCAGTCCCTGTTCGAACACGGGAAGATCACCACCACCGAGGCGAAGGCCAAGCGGTTGCGGCCCTACGCGGAGAAGCTGATCACCACCGCCAGGCGCGGCACCCTGCACGCCCGCCGCGAGGTGCTCAAGACCATCCGTGACAAAGACGTCGTGCACAAGCTGTTCGCCGAGATCGGCCCGTCATTCGCCACCCGCGAGGGCGGCTACACCCGGATCATCAAGACCGCTGCGCGCAAGGGTGACAACGCACCGATGGCGATCATCGAGCTGGTCGACGAGGAGACCGTGTCCTCCGCGGCATCGCGGGTGACCCGCCGGGCATCGACGCCACGTGCCGGAGACCGCAGCGCTCGCGTCGCGGCCTCGACCGGAGCCGGTGGGGTGGCCGCCGACGCTGCCGACAGCGCCACCGGTGACGAGGACAGCGCCGATCGGGAAAGCGCCTCCGTGCAGGCCGTCGAAGCATCCACCGAGGCCCCGGCCGAGGGTGCGCTCGACGTCGTCGAGGAGACCGAGGTCGCGTCCGCTGACGAGGCAGCCGCCGAAGATGCGGCCGACCGGGAGAGCGGTTCGGACCAGGCCGTCGAGGCGGCCACCGAGGCTCCTGCCGAAGGCGCAGACGAGACGACGTAGCTCTCCGCTGAGCAGGCTTGACGATGGCGGGCGTGGACCAGCGAACGCCGGTCCACGCCTGGTTTGTGTGTTCGCGCAGCGAAGGATTGTGCCCGACGCGCCGTAGTTCCGAGGAGGGCTACGCGAAACCGGGACAAAGGTTGGGGGGGCGGCTCGAACAGTGTCGCAAGATCCGGAGCTGGAGCGGCCGGCCCCAAATCGGCGGCGATCCGAATCGGAGGCCGCGCTCATCCAGCGGGCCCTGGGCAACGGCGCGGTCCTGCGCGTTGACGATCGGGAAACGATCCTGGATCTGCTGTCCACGGTGGCTGTGAGGTCCTGATCACCGATAGTGGTGATCGCCGACAGTCTGATTCCGAAAGGAAAGGTGGCGCCCGATGAGCTCGCACTCGCGGCCGATGACGCCCGCAGCGCACGCGCGGACGGACACTCGGTGTTCGTGGCCCGGTTGCCGGTCGCTGCGCCGTTCAACGACGCCCGTGCGCTCCCGGAATGGTCGCAAGCGATCGAGGACATCGAAAACGAGGGCTGGACAATGAATACGTTCGGTATCGGCCAGGATCACGTCGTCGGGGTGCAGGGGTACACCTGCTGTGCCGCAGTAAGCCCCCCGTGGAAGTGAGTCAGCGGTGAGCTATCGGTGAGCGGCGCGGCTGACACCGTCCGGCTTCGGTTGGACATCTCCTACGACGGCACCGACTTCTCCGGCTGGGCGGTGCAACCGGGACGGCGGACCGTCGCCGGTGTGCTGACCGACGCGCTCCGCACGCTGGTGCGGCAGGACCCGCGACTGGTGGTGGCCGGGCGGACCGATGCCGGGGTGCATGCGATCGGGCAGGTGGCGCAGGTGGACGTCGCGGTCGACCGGCTCGCGGGGTTGACCCCGCGGCACCTGACGAATGTCGACATGTCCAGCCGCACCGACGGGCTCGACGGGACGAGGCAAGCCGCGCCAAACCCGGTCCTGTCGACCGCCGCAGACTCCCGCGGTCTGCCTGATTCCGGGCTGCTCGCGGGGTGTGTGGGGCTCGAGCGCCGATTGGCGGGGCTGCTGCCGCTGGATGTCCGGGTTCGATCCGCTCGTCTCGCGGCCTCTGGCTTCGACGCGCGTTTTTCCGCGGTGAGCCGCAGCTACTCGTACCGGATCGGCACGGCGGATTGGGGCGTCGAACCCGCCGATCGCACGTTTGTGCTGGCGCTGCGCCGCCCCCTGGACGCCGAGGCCATGGCGAGGTCGGCGGTCGCGCTCATCGGACTGCACGACTTCGCCGCCTACTGCAAGCCGCGCGAGGGCGCGACCACCATCCGCGACCTGCAGCGATTGGACGTCCGCAAGGTCGGTGACGACGTGCTGGTCGACGTCACGGCGGATGCGTTCTGTCACTCGATGGTGCGGTCGCTGGTCGGCGCGCTGATCGCTGTCGGGCAGCACCGGGGTGGTCCCGTCGCGCCCGCGGCGCTGCTGGCAGCCGGTCGGAGGACCGCCGACATCCACGTCGCGCCGGCCCACGGGCTCACCCTGGTGGCCGTGGCCTACCCGGCCGACAGCGAACTGGCCCGCCGCGCCGAGCAGACCCGGGCGCTGCGCAGCTGATCGGCCTACGAGTGCTCGTCGGGCGGCCCGCCGCGGTAGGGGTTGATAGCCGCAGCCGCCGATCAGGTGGTTATCGGCGATCACCTGCCCGCCGACCGTGACCGTGACCCGAGCGGGGTTCCGCTCGATCCGGATCGGATGGTCGGGTCCGGGATGCCTGATCGGCTTGTCGGTCATTGGGTTCCTTCGCGGGGGGCGTCAACGTGGTGATCCGTTCGATGCGAACTCACTGTCATGCGTGGCTGTTCCGCCGAGGTCGAGCGCGCCGAGCGGTCAGTGCGTCAGGGCGTCCAGTTCCGCCTGCAGCAACGACGCGAGTTCCGGCAGGTCGCGGACCAGGTTCGGCTCGGCGACGATGGTGACGGTGAGCGTGCCGGCGTAGGACAGGGCGACGAAATTGACGGCGACGTTGCCGCTCTCGGCCACCGACACACCGATCAGCTCCCGGACCGGGACGCCGCCGATGCTGACCTTTGCCTTCGGCCCCTTGACGTTGCTGACCAGCGTGTGAAAACGCCGCTGGTGGTTGAGGTAGACGCGGTACAGTCGCAATCCGGCGACCGCCTGGAACACCGGGCCCAGCAGCACCACCAGCGAGGGCCCGGTGAGCTCGGCGCGGGCCGCCTTGACGATCACCGAGATCCGCCCGACCCGCTGTGCTGCATCGCCGTCGGCGGGCAGCCCGACGACCAGCGGCACCACCTCGTTCCCGAGCACCGCGCCGGTCGGGGTCTTGCGTGCAGCGACCGGGACCGTGAGGCGGAAGGTCGTGACGTGTTCGCCGCGCCGCTCCAGCAACGCGCCGAGCGCGCCGGTGACCGCGGCCAGCAGCGCATCGTTGACGGTGCCGCCGCGCCGATGCGCCGCCTTGCGCAGCGCGCCCAGATCGGCGCGGGCCACCGCCAGCCGGCGACCGGGTCCGGTCCGGGCGATCAGTGAGCAAGCCGCCGCGGGCGGGGCATGCCAGCCGCCGGCGCCCGACAGCGACGTGCGCAGGCCGCGGATCGTCCATCCCAGCCGAGACAGCGCCGCCCGACGTTGGCTCTGGGCGTCCGCCGCCAGCATCGCCCACGACGGTGCCGGCGCCGGAAAAGTTGGCGGAACAGTTGGCGAAAAAGTACTGTCCGGCATGGTTTTCGACACAGATTCTGCCGGGCGCTGCGACTGGTCGACGAGCCGGGCCAGCACGGCCAACCCGCCGATGCCGTCGGACAGCACATGGTGCAGCACGAAGATCACCGCACTTGCGCCGTCGGCCAGTCCGGTCACCAGCACTGCGGTCCACAACGGGCCGGTGAACGGCAACGGC
>JBBQJM010000022.1:0-15316 GCA_038325895.1 Mycobacteriales bacterium | reverse complement strand
CGGGTCGCCCGACGTCCGTTGACCAGCGCGCAAGCATGGTCGATCGCCCGGAATTGGCTGTCCGCCGATCCGGTGTGGATACCGCCGGCGACGGAGCGCACAGCTCGGGCCTACGGCGAGCTGAGCGAACTCGTCTCCCTCACCGCGAATCTGGTCCCGGACGCGCAACTGGCCGCGCTCGCTATCGAGAACGGACTCACGGTCTACTCCGCTGACTCGGATTTCGCGCGATTTCCAGGACTGAGCTGGGTCAACCCCCTGCGGGCTGCTCGCTGACGGACGATCAGATCCAGCCGCGTTCGGTGGCGATGCGCAGGGCGTCGGACCTGGTCCGCGCGCCGGTCTGGCCGATGACCGACGACAGGTGGTTGCGGACCGTGCCCTCGGACAGGAACAGTCGCGCCGCGATCTGCGCGACCGGGTCGGTGCTGCTGGCTCCGGGCAACTGCAGGAACTGCGCCGGGTGGGTGCCGGGGACGACCGCGGTGATCGTCCGGCCGGCGACGGCGCCTTGATCTCCGCACCGCGCGTCGTGGGCCGTCAATAGGTTCGAAACGAAGATCAGTCCGCGTCGCCGCCGAATCGGTCGTGGCCTAGCCTTGATCGACATCGATCGGTAAGACTGATCATGAGAACGGATCATCGGAGAACAATGACCCTCGCCCTTCGCGACGATCTGTTCGACGCCCAGTTCGTCCGCGCCTTGGCCTATACCGGCCAAGGCGGCGCAGACATCGGCGAATGTTTCGGCACCGACGCGCGGATCACCAAGACCGATGCCGATCTGTGGCACGACGAATGGCTCGCCACCGCCCAGCGCGTCGAGCGCCAAGCGCCAAGCGCCAAGCGGACTCGAGCGCGGCTGGAGGCCATCGCATCAGCGCGCGCGGGGCGTACTTCCGCGCCGCCAACTACTACCGCACGGCGGGCATCTTCCTGATGGGAACTCCCGTCGACGACCGGTTCAGATCGAGTTCGGTCAAACAGACCGACACCTTCCGTAAGGGGGCCGCCCTACTGGACCTGCCACCCGACATCGTCGAGATTCCCTACCAGGAAACGACATTGCCCGGGTACTTCTTCCGCGCAGCCGTCGACGGCGCCCCCCGTCCGACGGTCATCCTAACCAACGGGTACGACGGCACGGTCGAGGAGATGTACTTCGCGAACGCGGTGGCCGCGCTCGAACGCGGCTACCACGTGCTGGCCTTCGACGGCCCGGGACAGGGCTCGGTCATCCTGGACCAGGGGATCCCGTTCCGTCCGGATTGGGAGAGCGTGGTGACCCCGGTCGTGGACTTCGCCATCACCCTGCCCGAGGTCGACCCGGTGAAGCTGGTGCTGCACGGATGGAGCTTCGGCGGCTACCTGGCACCGCGGGCGGCGACCGCGGAACACCGCCTGGCGGCCTGCGTGTCAGATTGCGGGCCCTACGACCTGTACGACGCCACCATCGCCAAGGTGCCCGGGATCCTCGCGCATCAGGTCCCCGACGGGAACAGCCTCGCGCTCAAGATCCTCGAGAGCGCGCTGGGCTCGACGATGAAGAAGGCGTCCGCCGGTTGGGCGCTGCGCCGGAACCTGTGGGTGCACGCCATTTCCACCCCCTTGGACTACTTCCGGATGGCGCCCGAGTACACCCTGAAGGGTCGCGAGCAGCTGATCCGATGCCCGACCTTCGTCTGCGCGACCGAGGGCGATGAGCTGAGCGTCAACGCCCACATCCTCGCGGACAAGCTGACATGCACCAAGGAGTACGTGCTGTTCACCGCCGCCGACGATGTGAGCGGTCACTGCGAGATGTCGGCACGGTCGTTGTTTCACCGGCGGGTGTACGACTGGCTCGACGGAGTGCTCGCGGTGGCCACGTCCGCGCCGGAACGAGAAGGGGAATGACGGTGGAGATGCCAGAAGGGTGGACGGACTTCTTCGTCGCCACCGCGGGTGCCGCCGGCGCGCTGGCGGGCCTGATCATCGTGGCGATGACGGTGAACATCACCACGATCATCAGCATCCCGAGCATGACATCCCGGGCCGCGGCAACGATTGCCACGCTGGTGCTGATCGTGGTGAGCGCCGCCGCGGGGCTGATCCCCGGTCAAGGGCCGCGCTTGCTCGGGGCGGAGGTCCTCGTCTTCGCGGCCGTCGCCACCGCGCTCACCATCGATTCGGCCGTGCGCATGGTCCGTGCCGTCGACAAGCAATACCTGGCCGTCACCTGGGTGAAGATCGTCATTGCGATAGCGCAGATGCTGCCGTTCCTGGTCGGCGCTGCCCTGTTGCTGACGGAGAGCTACTCGGGGTTGTACTGGATTGCTGCGGGCGTCCTGCTGGTTTTTGTCGGGTCGGTGGCGAACGCCTGGGTGTTGCTGGTGGAAATCCTGCGGTGAGTCACGGGCGTTTCGGGCGCCGGTCTCCGCGATCATGACCGACGTCGCCGGCTCTACTGCGAATGCCCTGGGTTGGGGCGCAATTCTCCCTGCTATTTCGTTCGCTCGTCAGCGGGTAAGGCTCGTCACAGCTCGTCTGACGTGACGTAGCGCACTGAACTCAGTCTCAAGGACAGGACCAATTCCTGCGCTGAGTTCGATCCTGCGCGGCGGGAGCGCGTCGCACCGCATCGAGACGCACGCCTCGTCACAGCGCACCCGCGTACCCGTGCCTGCAAGGGCTGATGATGCAAGGACCGCCGTGAGAACCCGCTACCCGGCCGCACTCGGCGGCATCGTCATCACCTTCGCGCTGGTTGTCGGCTGTGCGTCGACGACCGGCGGATCTGGTGCCCCACAAAGCATTCCACCGTTGACCGCCGTCACGACGGCCACCGCCACCGTCGTCCCACCGAGCACTGTGACGCAGACCGAGACATTGACCCAGACCAGGACTGCCCAGCCCAGCACGGTCCAGACCAGCACGGTCCAGACCAGCACGGTCCAGACCAGCAAGCCGGCACTGCCGCGATCCACCTCGAGTTCGGCCAGGCCGACCGACCCCTCGGACGCCGAGATCCGCACGGAGGTCGCGGCCGCGGTGGACGTGGTCGAGACGTACTGGGTCGACCTGTTCAGCACGTGGAAAGACGATGCCGGGAACCCGGTGGCCTGGTGGACCCCGGAACTGCTGAACGGGGATGGCTTTTTCGATTCGACGAACGGACCCGTGCCGTATTGCGGCGCCGACCGCGACACTGCTGGCAATGCCTTCTTCTGCGGGAGCACCGCCGCCGGAACCGGATTCATGGCCTGGGACATGCAATTCTTCCGTGACTACAGCTACCTGGGCGATGCGATGTTCTTCATGGTCGTTGCCCACGAGACGGGACACGCCGCGCAGACCCGGTTCGAGCACGATGGCGAGGGTCCGGCGGTGCTGAACGAGTACGAACTCCAAGCGGACTGCATCGGCGGCGCCACGCTGGCCAAGGCGGAGCAGGACGGCTACCTGATCCTCGAGGACGGGGATCTGCAAGAGATGACCCGAGTGTCTCTGGCCATGGGTGACTACTCAGGGGACATCCACGGCACACCCGAAGAGCGAGACACCTGGTTCCAGCGGGGATACCACGGTGACATCGAATCCTGCCTCGGGAATCGATAAGGAAAGCTGTTGGCGGCCAGGTAGGTCAGGCACGTTGTAGTGCGGCGCGGGGGCCGCTCCATGACGGACGACGTGGAAGCGAGATCAGCTGCGCCGCCCTCTTTGGGGAATCCAGAGGACGGCCGAAGTGTCGTGTCCGGCGACCCAGGACCGGTCGAGGAGCAGGATCGGCGAGATCCCTGACCCACCCAGCGATGCCCAATTGGTAGCGCACCTGTCATGTCAACATGCGGTTGTCGGTTCGAGTCCGACCGTCAGCTCTCACGATCAAGCCATGACCGAGAGCGCGATTGGGCCCGAAAGACCGAGTGCGTGCGCCACGCCGGTCCGTTCACGGCTTTCGACGTCCTCGAGCTGGTCGCCCTCTGCTGGACTCATCGGGTCAACGTGAACCGGTTGCACGCCAGGCATTACCGCAGACCGATCGAGCACGAGGACGACCACCCTGTACCAACTCTCAACGGCAACCGCTGCCGGGAGAACCCGCCTCCACCCAGCTCCGGTGCGCTCCACCAAAAAAGTGCTGCTCCAACGATCGGACCCGCCGGCAAATCCGCGCCGAACGGCGGAACTTGACCAAACGTTGACGAATTGCTGACGGCAGCACCATGTGCCGCCGCCATCGTTGAAGGCGGTACTGCACCTCCGCGGTACGCGAAGTATCTCGGATACATGCGATGCAAGGGGAATACCGTGCCTTCCACCAATACGGCCACAGAACGCAGCCGGTTCATCGTCAAGCGCCTGGTTGTGGGCGTGTTGGTGCCGGCTGTGGTCGCGCTCGGTGCGCTCGTCGCCGTCGCTGCCCCGGCTTCTGCAGCGCCCGTCGCCACCACTTCGACGGGTTCGGCCCTTGTCGCCGAATCGTTCACCGGTTCGACCGTGACCGACGGCTCGTGGCGTGCGCTGGGCGACGGCTGCCTGACCCGTGCAACCGTGGCCCCGGCATCAACCTCGTCGTCGCTGGGCGTCTGTGCCCTCCGCGTCGGATCGCCATCCTCGAACGCCTCGACAGGGTACCTGCAGCTCACCGACGCCAGCGCGAGCCGCAAGGGCGGTGCGGTGTACACGAAGGCGTCAGCATCCGCTCTCGGCCTCGACGTCACGTTCGACGAATGGCAGTACGGCACTGCCAGCTACGGAGGCGACGGCCTGAGCTTCTTCATCGCCGACGGTGCCGCAAGCATCACCTCACCGGGCGGACAGGGTAGCTCGCTGGGTTACGCGCAGAACACGAACCAGCCGCCCGCACCGAACGGCATCGCCGGCGCGTACCTTGGCCTCGGGCTCGACGCGCATGGCGCCTTCGCGAGCTCCGGCGACGGTCACGGCACCGGATGTGCGACTGGCCAGGCAGCGGCTCTCCAGGCCAACTCGGTCGTTCTGCGCGGGCCGGGTTCGGGCAAGTCCGGCTATTGCTTCCTCGCATCGACCAACCTGCCGACTGCTTCGCAGAAGCTTCACGTCACTGTCAGCGACCCGAGCGTCGTCACGCCCGCAATGGCGCGCAAGTTCCGGGTGACGGTCTCGCCTGATCGCTTCCCGACTGTGACCGTGTACGCGGCATTCGCCCCTGGCGCCACCCCCGCGCAGGTTCTTCAGTACACGATGACCGACGCCGCCCCAGCGACCTACCAGTTCGGGTTCACCGCAGCGTCGGGTTCGGTCGTCGACACGCACCTGATCGGAAACGTGTCCGCTTCGACCGTCGCGCCGATCGACACCACTCCACCGGTGCTCACGATCACCGGTGGTGCGAGCGCGCTTGTTGCGACGACGACGCCCAAGCTGTCGGGCACGACGGATGCTGCGGCCGGCTCGACGGTGACTGTTCTGGTCGGTTCGCAGAAGCTGTCGGCGACGGTTGGTCCTGACAGCACGTGGAGTGTCACACCTGCGGTCTTGGCTCAGGGCCCGGTCACGGTGTCGGTCTCGGCCACTGATGCTGCGGGCAACACGGGCACCGCGACCCAGGCGCTGACCGTTGACACGGTTGCGCCGGCGGTCACGATCACCGGTGGTGCCAGCGCGGCGTCTGCTTCAGCCACGCCGCGGGTGGCCGGCACGACGGATGCGCCCCAGGGCACCGCGGTGAACGTCAAGATCTCTGATCAGGTACTCACCGCGACGGTGCAGGCCGATGGGGCGTGGTCTGTCACGCCAGCCACGCTCGGCAACGGCACGGTCACGATCAGCGCCACGACGACCGACCCGGCGGGAAACATCGGCACGGCGACACAGCTGCTCGCGATCGCCGTCCCGGCACCGACCCCGACCCCGGCGCCGTCTTCAGCTGCGCCGACCATCACCATCAGCGGGGGCGCGACGGCTCTCTCCAACCTGGCCAGGCCGACGATCAGCGGAACGTCCACGGGGGTCGCCGGCCGCAGCGCGACTGTCTCTGTCGGTGGGCAAAGCCTCACGAGCAGCATCTCGCCGACGGGTGACTGGAGTGTCGTTCCGACGGTGCTGACCCAGGGGAGTAACCGGGTTGTTGTCGTCGTCTCGACTTCGAGCGGCCTCAGCGCGACCTCGTCCCAGATCCTCAAAGTCGACACGATCGCCCCGGCGATCGTGATCGACGGGGGTTTGGCGGTGTCGACCGAGTCGGCCACCCCGACGATCAGCGGGCGGGTCGACGTGCCGGCTGGCAGCAGCATCAGTGTCGGCGTGGACGGGGTCGCTCGCGAGGTTCTCGTGTCGTCGACGCGAACCTGGTCGGTGACATCGTCGCGCCTCACGGCCAGCAGTCACACCGTAGTCGTCTCGGCCACCGATGCTGCCGGTAACGTCGGCACGCAGCGGCAGCGCCTCACGGTGATCCCGGTTCTGTCGATCGAAGGTGGGGCGGCCCGGCTCACGAATGAGGCGACTCCGACGATCAGTGGAACGACTGACGCTCCGGTCGGCACCCCCGTCACGGTGACGGTCGCCGGTCAGACGCTCATCGGCACGGTGACGGCGCCGGGGACCTGGTCCGTGACGTCCCACACGCTCCCGTCCACCGTGTACCCGGTCGCGGCGAAGGTGCAAGATGCCGTCGGTAACGTGCGCACCGCGTGGCAGAACCTCACGGTCGACACGATCGCCCCGGCGATCGTGATCGATGGGGGTTCGGTGGCGTCGACCAGTTCGGCCACCCCGACGATCAGCGGGCGGGTGAACGTGCCGGCTGGCAGCAGCATGAGCGTTGTCGTGGACGGGGTCGCTCGCGAGGTTGTCGTGTCGTCGACGCGAACATGGTCGGTGACGTCGCCGAGCCTCACGGCCGGCGCTCACACCGTCGTCGTCTCGGCCACCGATGCTGCCGGTAACGTCGGCACGCAGCAGCAGCGCCTCACGGTCATCGGATGAGCCTGCAGACAGCGCCGTGATCCCGCATGCACCCCGCAGACGCGAGCAGACTCAACCGAGTCCATGTGATTCCCCGACAGCGAAAGTCATGATCAGACGATGACTGGCTGGTTCGGGCACCATCGCTGGCTCCTCGCAGTGAGGGTGCAGCGGGTGGGCGCGTCGAGAGCTGGGTCGAGGTCGATGCCTCCACTGATGGACGTTCTCACGCGGCCCACCTGCTCGCGAAGGTTGGTTACCGAACGCCTCTGGATCTCCTGCCGAGCGGAGGGGCCTGACTGGCCAGTCACCGTCATGATCGGCCAGAGCTGGCCGGGCACGATGGTCCGGTACAGCTCACGGTCGAACCGGGTGAGTGGTGGTGGGCCGCCGCGGTCGCGGACGGAACGCTGATGCCGTTCCGGGGCGCGGCCGCACCGGCGTGACCTCGCCACGAACGCCGGCCGCCCGCGTCGACCTACCCACCGAGGGCGCGAACCCGTCCGTCCAGGCCCAGTTCGGGCAGAACATCGGCATCACCGACGGCTACCGGACTTACTACAATTTGACACCTTTCCTTCGAATTATTTGGCACTACTGGGGGCCGACTACGAGCGTCTGTCTGGCGGCGTTGACGACGTCGGGGGTGATGATGTCGAGCTGGTTGATCTCCAGCACCCGGGCGACTTGGCTCATGAGTCGTTCGATGAGTCGGAAGTTGCCTCCGGTGGGCGCCGAAGGACCTTCACCGCCACTGGGCCGCTGACTTGTCGTTCGCGCTCTAATCCGTGTTGCCCGCATGAACGCGACCACGTCGCCCAGCCATGTGATGGCCATCCGCGAGATTGGTTTCCGACCATGCTGCCGTCGGTCACCTGTTCAGCGTCCCCTTATCCTGCCGACGACGGCTTCGTCGAGGAGATCGATGCTGCCTCTTCGACAACGCAGGCTCGCGGCGACCTCGGGTATTTTCTGGCAAGTGAGACGGCTGTTGCCTGCACCGACTGCCTCGCACGACTATCAGCTTCCCAAGCTGATAGCGCGAGTCGATTCTCGTCGCCCGCTCCAAGCAGTCAGACCCGTCCCGACCAGCGGACATGTTCCATCACCGCAGATCAGGGTGTATGCCTGCCCCTTGCGGAAGCCGTGGTCACCTCGCCGACATTGCCCGACGTTCACCACTGGTTTCCGCGGTTCGCTGATGCGCGCGCCTTCCTCGAGGCGCAGCGTGAGGCGCGGATCTAACAACTGAGAACTTCTGAAGACCAGCAATTGAGCCCCCCGCCCGCCTTGGGTTCCGGCACGCACCCGACCACAGACGAGACACACCGGTGCATTCTGGTTGATATCGAACATGTGTTCTATCGTGGAGGCATGTCGTCTAAAGTCGTTGCCTGCCGCTGCTCTGGTGGTCCAGCCACCGTGCCCACCCGGTCCCGCCACGCGACCACTACGGTTCGGACGCCTCCCGTCCAACCTGCGACCATCCGGGATGTTCCACCCCGGTCAACGGGGTCGGCACCCGATGCTGGGTGCATTGGAACTATGACGTCAGCTGACCGGCACCCGGCGGGGATACCCGGCAAAGAAGCTGCTGTCGGTAGTCCGGACGATCCTAGGTCACACGAACACCTGAAAAGGCGACGCCGACAGACGAGGCGACCTTCCCCACGGCCGATCCTGGCCGGGCAACCACCACCCGGTCAACCCCCAAGGCATCGGGCTCGGGCTGCGCGCACCCGGGCAGGCCCTGGCCTGCCCGATACTGGCCTGTCTGAGGGCCGGTACAGGCTCCCCGGGTCAAGGGCGGCCGCAGGCCGTCGCGCAGCGATGCGCAGCACCCTTGACGCGGGAGGGACCGGCCCGTACAAGCGCGCAGCCCGAACCCACGGACACCCCCTTGACAACCCCAATCCCCATAGGGAATCAGCCCACGGCATTCCACGGAGGCGCGGATCACGGCCCTCCCGGGCACCATCGAAACCAGAGGCACAACGGCGAAGAAATTGCCGGGTAGCCGGCTCACCGAGTGTACCGGCGACCGAAGCGGCTGATACGGGGCGGCGTGGCGGCAGCCAGTGTGTAGCGGGGGATCGAGCGCGCGGCCCCGGGCGTCAAATAAGGGCGGGGCCAGCCCATTTCGAGTCTCCGCTCAATCAGTCCTACAGGGTGGACAATTGCTTGGCACGCCGGCGCGGGCGGTCTGCCATCCTGAGCCTGGTGTCTGCGCAGCCCGGTCGCGGAACTGACGAGAGGGGGTGCTGGTGAGCGAAGGCCGACTGACCCCGGGGTCGCACCGAGGGCGACGCAACGTTCCTGGTGCCGCCCGCCAGCGGATCTGAACTGCTGGCCACCTTCTGGGCCATCGGCGCCGAGATCCTGGCCCGCCAGGATCATTGAGGCTGCGCTGCGCGCATCATCGACCGCCTCGCGGTCGACCTGCGGGAAGCTCGGAGCTAGGCTCGTGTTGTTGGCCAGGCTGTGTCTGTGCTGGGCCTGGAGGGCAACGATCTTCAGCACGCCGACGGGTCCAGCGCGGCCAGCATCTCGTCGATGATGGAATCGGGGTCGCCCATTGCCCGCAGGAACTCCAATTGATTCTTCGCCGACCGGAGGTGCTCGGGGCGGCCGAGCAATCCGGCCGCCGAGTACGCCGACGCTGCGTCCTCTACGTGATCGGTTGAATCGATCGCGCCGCTGACGTCGGAACCCTCAGTCATCAATGCCTCGTGCAGAAGTAGTTCCGCTTCCGTCGCAGCCGCCCAGAAATTCTGCGCATCATCGGCCATGCTGACCCGAGCCAAGAAGCGCGAGACGGTCAGAGCTTCCCGGAGCAGCTCATCAACAGCGTTGTCCTTCCTCTTGCTGCGGCCAAGAATGATCCGCGACGCCATCACGACGTTGACACCGGTGTAATAGGTTGGTTCAGCCTCCCACCCCTTTCGATAAAGCCCGCGCATCAGGCGGAGTTGGCTGTTGACCGCCCGCTCGTCGAGCCGGCCCGCGGCGACCCGGAGTCGCTGCTTGACCAGGCCGCCGTAGATCCCGTAGGTCTCGGAGTCGACGTACCCGAGCTCGATGGACTGCTTGAGAAGTTCCTCGGCGCGTGACCAGTTCCGGTCGCGATCGGCGGCGTCGTCAACGCAATCACCGATGCGGCGGTAGGCCATCGCCATCTTCTGTAGCCACACTCGGTGAAGAGGGTTGTCCACCGCGGGTCTGCTCGGCGTCAGAATGCCTGCCGCGGCGGAGTAGGCTCCCTCGTCCAGAAGCGCGGAGCCCAATTCCAATCGGAGCCCGGTCACGGTGTCGCCGGCAAGGTCGTTTTCGGTGGCCAGTTCTTCGGCGGCGGCAGTCATCTCCTGTGCGCTGGACGACCGTATTGCCCGTTTCACCCGCTCACGAACCTGGATTTCGTGTGCCCGCGCTCCCGGCCCGTCGACCCGCGTCCGGAGTGGAGTCTTGATCACATCGAATTCGAACCATTCGTGCACGGGACTGTCGAACTTGTCCCTGGCCAGCACCTGCGCCAGCACCGGCCGCAGCTTGCTGATCGCTGTCTCTGCCTGTGCATCGGTCAGATCGATCCCGCGTTCGAAGCTGACGGTGCGCACCAGCCCGACATCGAATGGCGGGGCGGGATGACCGTGGCCGGCCAGCACAGGATTGACCAGGACTGTCGAATTGGGCGCGAAGACATGCCGCAGACCCAATTCGTAGGCGACGTTAAAGTTTGACGTCGCAAGATCGGCGATGACAAGGTCCGAATTGGCCAGATCGTTGATCATGGCCACATGGATGAGGCCACTGTCGGTTTGCAGATCCGCCCGGGTCCAGTCGACGTCGAGATCCTCGAGGACCGGCAGGTAGACCTTCTCGAAAACCGGATCGCAATCATAGGTCTTCTTAGTGTTCGGGTCGAACTTCTGTCCGTAGGACATCGCGACGAACCCCCGGCGGTGCGCCACGCCTGTCGGCCGGACCGGTCGCAGGTCGAGCGTCAGCATGCCCCGCATCTCGGCTCGCTCGGCGAAATCATCTGACACGGTTGCCGCATCACCTTTGGCCGGCCGGACTATCAAGGCCCAGATTCGCTCGCCGGGTCCGGCAAGCTCGTCGGCGTAGTCGAGGAGGTCGGAGTTGTGTTGCCGGTAGGAATCGTCGGACGTCGGGTCCAACGTCCCGAAGCGAATCTTGTCCCCGAGTTCCGAAATGAGCCGGTCGTACTTGACCTCCCATCGAACTCCTCGTTGGGTGACACTCGTGCCGCGGAAGGCGGTCGCGCCGAAGGGCAGGAAAATGCGAAGCTCACGCCCCTCGTGCAGTGCCTGCTCGGCGATCAGCAGGTCGCTGCCCGATGCCAGTGCACCGACCACCAGTCGGGGTCTGAGTGCGTTGAAAAGACCTCGAAGCCGGACGATCAGCTCCGGCTCGGCGCCCTCGGGTAGGCGCGGATCGGGTCGGTCGGCCTCATCGGCCTGCACGCCGGAATAGGCGATGATCACCGTGTCGGTCCCCTTCTACTGGCTGCTGCGGTCGGCGATCAGCCGCGGAGAATTCAGGTCCCGGTCGAGGTGTCCAGTGGTTCTGTTGGCACGGTCGCCTGGAAGACCTCCGTCAGGCGGTTGAGCAACAGCACGTCCCGCTGCTGCTCCGCAATCCAGCACGCCTGCTGGAACATCGAGGCTGCCTCACGCGGGCCGGGGTTCAATCGCAATGCCTCAGCATAGGCGGCGATCGAATCAGCGGACCGATCGTGGTGCAGGTATGCCTCACCGATGGTGGCCCAGCGCCACATTCCGGGGGTGGCGTTCTCGCAATGATCGAGCGCGTCGGTCGCCAATTCCCTCGACTGTGAAGGTTGCCGCCGGAATGTGAGAGCCAGAAAGGCGAGATTGATGGCGTGATAATAGGCCTGGTCGTGGTCGAGCCGGTTCGCCGCCCGCGTGTAGGCATCCGCGTAGAGCTCCCACGCGCGGTCCCCATCCTGTTGCCGCCGATCAATCCACCATTCCCTCTTGTAGCGGCCGGCGAGCGTGCCTTGCGCATCCGTGCCAAGGTTCTCGTTGTCCAGCAGCTTCAGGGCTTCCGTTCGTCGGTTGGTGGAGTCCAGGGCGAGGGCCAGGTCGATCCGGTCGGGCTCACTCAGTTCAGCGGCGTGCGGCAGCCACCGTTCGATCACGCGCTGGAAGTCGCCGGCCTCAACCGCAACCCGTGCGGAGTTGCGGATCCGGCCCTGAACCGACTCTCCGTTGAGTGCGGCGACAACCGTCATGACCGGTTCGGACTCCGGATGAGCCGGCCTCACGATCTGCAGGTGATTGCCCAGGATGGGATGTCGCAGCGCGCTGGGAAAGCACTCGGACGAGGAACTCCAGGGCACGAACTCGTCCTGCAGGCCTGGAACAATCCAGAGAGAGAACGGATTTCCCTCTTGCACGGTTGCATTCCAGCCCGTGTCGTCCCAATCCCGGCGCAGCGCGGTAATGAAGTCACCACGCGGTGTCATGCCCAGCATCTGTGGCTTCAGCCAGGCAAATGGCGCTGCCTTGCGCAACCCCCCGCTCGGCGTGCCGAAGAGCAGCACGTGCTGGGTGCGGCTGACCAGGCGGGGATCGTCGAGCAGGGCCCGCTGGACCACCAGGCCGCCCATGCTGTGGGCGACCAGGGCGATGGCCTGGTAGCCGTCGATCGGTTGAAGCGTCAGCCGATTGGACAGGTAGGCAGCCAGCCGCCCGAGATCGGGGTCGCCTGACCATATTCCTCGAATGTCAAGACTCAGCCGGGTGGGATAGCCCAGGCTGAACAGGTCCCAACCGCTGATGTCGGGTCGTTGGGCGAGATAGTCGGCCAGCCGGCCGAATGTCCCTTGAGCTTCGCCGTCGGTGTTTCCGCCAGGTGCACCTCCGAAGCCGTGGACGAAAATGATGGCGGCCTGATGACGTCCGCTCGACCGGTGGGTGACCA
Organism: Mycobacteriales bacterium; assembly: GCA_038325895.1. Taxonomy (GTDB): domain Bacteria; phylum Actinomycetota; class Actinomycetes; order Mycobacteriales; family Nakamurellaceae; genus Nakamurella. The sequence continues at coordinate 2,419 of JBBQJM010000022.1, read as the reverse complement.
ACTCGGGCAGTGCTGCAGGTGTCACCACATCCTCCCCGCGGCCGGCAGCGCACTGTGGTGTCTGAACACCTCAGCACGGCGACAGGTGATTGGCAACCCCGAGCGTCATTATCCGGTGTCCGGGTGCCGCGCCGGCAACGAGTTTGCGGCGTTGGATAATGTCGGCACGTGCCGTCAAGTCGTCGGGTGTTCCTCAGCTACTCCTCCGAGTTCGGTGCTCATCCGGATTCTGGGTCGTACCTCGACGCCGCCAAAGACGCGTGCAGTCGCAATGGCTTCCTCTTCGACGACATGTCGGGCTGGTCGGCGGTGGATGCGCGGGCGGCGGAAGTGTGTCGCCAACGCGTCCGCGGCTGCGACGTGTACGTCGGAATCATCGGGTTCAGCTATGGAACCCCGGTGCGGGACGAGCCGGGGCTTTCCTATACCGAGCTGGAGTACGACGAAGCGAGCAACCGCAAGCTGCCGACATTGATCTTTCTTCTTGCCGACGACGGCGATATGCCGCCCCGGCTGGTTCGCGGCGATCCGCAATATGCGATGCGGCAAGACGCTTTCCGGCGGCGACTTGGCGATGAGCGGGTGACCGCCAGCTTCCGCAACCCGGACCAATTGGGCAATGTGGTCGGTCAATCGCTTCGGGAGTTGCCGCCGCCGCCCGACCCCGTGCAACCGGTCCACTCTCCGCCGTTCATGGCCAGACCGGTGCCCGATGACGTCGTCGAGCGTGCCGAGCTCACCGAGATCTGCCGGCGGATCCGCACGCTGTCCGGCCAGGCGCACACCGGGACCTCGAGTTCCGGATCGGCGACAACCGCGCTGGTCGGCGCGGGCGGATTCGGTAAGACGATCCTGGCGGACTGGGCCTGTCACGAAGTCCAGGGCGACTTCCCGGACGGTGTGCTCCGGGTGGAATTCGGCGAAGATCCCAGTGAGCAGCAGATCATTGGATGGTGCCGGGACCTGGTGCTGGGTTTCGCACAGGAATGTCCTTCCTTCAGCAGCGCGGTCGCGGCGGGGCAACGCCTGCGCGAGGTCCTCACCGACCGGCGCGTTCTGCTTGTGCTCGACGATGTATGGCGGCGCACCGATCTGGACCCTTTTCTGGACCTCGGCCCATCCCCTGTGTGCCTGATCACCACCCGGGACCGGGGACTACTGCCGAAAGGCACGGAGTTCGTTCAAGTCGGTCAGCTCTCCGTGTCCCAAACGCAGCAGGTCCTGGGCTGGGACCTTGGGGAGGTGGGAACCGACTGGTCCGAGTTGGTCCGGCGCACCGGCAGGTGGCCGCTGCTGGCGAGCCTGGTCAACGGTGTGCTCCGCGAGGAGGTCGCCGCCGGGCGTGAGGTCGGCGCGGCAGTGACCGACTTGACGGTTGAACTGGCAGCGCACGGGCCGGCCGTGCTGGAGCCATCGGATTCCGGCGAGCGCCGAAGGGCCATCCGGGCGACTGTCGAGGTGAGCATCAGACGATTGGGGGCAGGTCACGGCGCTGCTGCGGCCAACCGGTATCAGGATCTGGCTATCTTTCCCGAAGGCGTGGAGGTACCGCTGGAGATGCTGGCCGGCTGGTGGGGGTTGCGGATGCCCGAGGTCCGCGATCTCGCCAGAACCCTGCTGCGGCTGTCACTGATCGAGTCCTACGACGCGGGAGTTGCGTCGATTCGACTGCATGACGTTCTGCGGGTGTACCTGCGGTTTCGACTCCCCGACGCACAGCGGCGGGCTCTGCATGCCGCCTTTCTGGACTCGCAACGACCACCGACCCGGCGCTGGGTGGACCTGGCGCCGGCCGCCGCATACCTCTGGCACTGGGCCGTGTTCCATCTCTCCGAGGCCGGACGTTCCGATGAGCTGACTGACACCGTTCGCGATGTGCAATACCTCGCGAGCAAGGCACATCTGGTCGGAACCCCGGCCGTGCTGGACGATCTGGTGCTGGCAGCCGATGCCCGGGCTGCCCAGCGCACTGGTTGGTTTCGGCGTTGGAGCCATCTGCTCGAGGGCCTGCCGGGGCCGGCTGATCTCGCCGCGACGTTACTGGCGCGACCAGGGGCGGCAACGCTCATCGATGTGACAGGTAGCGGCCGGGCCACCCCGCGGTTGACCTACGCGCCGGGTTGGACCTGTCCCGAGACCGTCGGGGCCGCCCTGGATGTCGTGATCGGCACCCATCAGCGCAGGGTTGCGGACAGTGCTTGGTCGCCGGACGGTCGCCTGCTGGCCAGCGTTGACGGCGACGGCTTCGTCCGCGTCTGGAATGTCGACGAGCGCGCCGGGCCGGTCGAACTCGGCGGTGAGGAGTGGAATGCCGCCCTGGCCTGGTCGCCGGATGGGCGTTGGTTGGCGTGTGGGGACGACCAGGGCCCCGGAATTGTCGCATTTGCTCATGTCAGCGCCAGTGCGAGAGCTCGGGCGG
>JBBQJM010000021.1:0-15404 GCA_038325895.1 Mycobacteriales bacterium | reverse complement strand
CCACCGTTGACCTCCTGCACGGCGTCACCATCGTTGATCCGTACCGCTACCTGGAAGACCCCGACTCGGAACGGACCCGGGCATTCGTCCGGGTCCAGAACGACCTGTCCAGGCCCTATCTCGACGCGCTGCCGGGCGCGGCGCCGTTTCTCGCGCTGGCCACGGCGCTGGTGACGGCGCCGCGGCGTGGGGTTCCGTGGGAGCGCGGCGGTCGGTACTTCGTGATCGAGAACCCGGGTGAACTGGATCAGGACAGGTTGCTGACGGGGAGCTCGCTGCAGACGTTGCTCGAGGCTCCGACCGTACTGCTGGATCCGAACGGGCTGTCCGCCGACGGCACGGTGGCGATGACCGCCGCGACGGTCAGCCCGAACGGCACGTATTTCGCCTACGCGCTGGCCGAGGCCGGCTCCGACTGGCGGACGATCAAGGTGCGGCGGACCGCTGACGGCCGCGACCTCAGCGACGAGCTGCACTGGACGAAGTGGGTGGACCCCACCTGGCTGCCCGACGAATCAGGGTTCCTGTATTGGCGCTACCCGGAACCGTCCGGTGCCCGTTTCACCGAGGCCATGGGCGCCGGGGAGCTGGTCCTGCACCGGTTGGGCGAGGACCCCGTGTCGGACGAACTGGCCTGGTCGCGCCCCGATGAGCCGGAATGGATGGCCTCGCCATGGGTGGCTCCCGACGGCGCCTGGCTCGTGCTGATCGCCAGCCCCGGCACCGATTCCCGGACCACCCTCGAAGCCCGGCGGCTGGTGCTCGACGCCGCCGGCCGGCGCTGCATCGGCGAGCAGAGCGTCGCGGTCGTCTCCGAGCTGACTGCTGCGCATCACGTGGTCGGTGCAACGGGGGACACGCTGTACCTGCGCACCGAACGGGACGCCGCTCGGGGAAGGATGGTGGCCGCCGACCTCGCCGCGCCGGATCGGCCGTGGGTCGATGTCATTGTCGAGCACCCGACCGACGTCCTCGTCGACGTGGGCGCGGCCACAGGTACTTTCGTCGTGCTCTGGTCGACGGACGCCGCCCATCGCATCGAGATCGTCGACAGGGAAGGCCGTTTCGTCGCGGGCCCGGAGCTGCCGGCACCGATGTCGGTCACCGCGATCAACGCCCGGCAGGCCAGCACCGAGATCTTTGTCGGAGTGACGTCTTTCACCCGTCCGAGTCGGTCGTACCGGCTCGACGTGGCCGGTGGAGCGGTGGAGCTGTCCGCGTTGCCGCCGGCGAGCGCGGAGGTGGAGCTGCCCGAGGTCAGCTTCGAACGAATCCGAGCGACGTCGGCGGACGGCACGGCGGTGCCGATGTCGGTACTGCGCCGGGTCGACCTCCCGGACGGTCCGTGGCCGACGCTGCTGTACGGCTACGGCGGATTCGACATCCCGGTGCTGCCGGCGTTCTCCGCGCTGTTCTCCGCCTGGGTGGCCGCCGGGGGAGTACTGGCGGTGTCGAACCTGCGCGGCGGTGGGGAGTTCGGTGCCGGGTGGCATCGCGGCGGGATGCTGCGTGACAAGCAGAACGTCTTCGACGATCTGTTCGGCTGCGCCCGTGAGCTGTTCTCCGCGGGCGTCACCACGCCGGGGCAACTGGCCGTGCACGGCCGCTCCAACGGCGGGTTGCTGGTGGGGGCGGCCATCACCCAGCACCCGGAGCTGTTCGGCGCGGCGCTGCCGACCGTCGGTGTGCTGGACATGCTGCGGTTCCATCTGTTCACCATCGGCTGGGCGTGGACCACCGACTACGGTTCTCCGGAGGACGCCGAGGATTTCGCCGTGCTGAACGGGTACTCCCCGCTGCACCGCCTGGTGCCCGGCACGTCGTACCCGCCCACCCTGATCTGCACCGGCGACCACGACGACCGGGTGGTGCCGGCTCACTCCCTCAAGTTCGGCGCCGAACTGCAGCACTGCCAGGGCGGCCCGGGGCCGGTGCTGCTCCGGGTCGACACCCGCGCCGGTCACGGGATGGGCAAACCCGCCCGCGCGCTGGCCGCGGAATACGCCGACCAGCTGGCCTTCGCGGCCGCGCACACCGGCCTCGCCCCTACCCTGCTCCACGACCTCGTCCCCCATTTTGGGCGCGGATCATCTTCTACAGCGCGGACGAAATCGTTGACTTCGGTCACACCAGTCCCACAACAGCCACGTTGATGCGCGCCGACGATGATGATCCGCGCCGGAAAGGGACGGGGCGGGCGTGAAATCCGCGCCGGAAAGGGGACGGGGCGGGCGTGAAATCGGCGGCGGAGCGGGGAGGCGGGCATGACATCGTCGGCGGCGAACGTTGCCAGGAGGGTGCGGCGGGGAACTGTCGGAGGTAACGCTTGGCCTGGGCAACGACCAGGGTCCGGACCACCGGGCGACCAGAGGTCCGGACCACCAGCCGAGAGGAGCAACGGGGCATGACGACCGCGGCTTCGTCGCAGCGAGCGGGCGCTGTCGGCTTCCGCTCCGAACGCGGGCCGATCCTGATCTCGCTGATGCTCGCCACCTCGCTGGTCGCGCTGGATTCCACCATCGTCGCGACCGCGGTGCCCTCGATCGTCGCCGACCTCGGCGGGTTCTCCCAGTTCCCCTGGCTGTTCTCGGTGTACCTGCTGGCGCAGGCTGTCTCGGTACCGGTCTACGGAAAGCTCTCCGACCTGTTCGGGCGGAAGCCCATCATGCTGTTCGGCATCGGGCTGTTCCTGCTCGGCTCGATCCTGTGCGGCTTCGCGTGGAGCATGCCGGCGCTGATCGCGTTCCGCGCGGTACAAGGCCTCGGGGCCGGCGCCGTCCAGCCGATGAGCATCACCATCGCCGGCGACATCTACACCCTCGCCGAGCGGGCGAAGGCGCAGGGTTATCTGGCCAGCGTCTGGGCGCTGTCCGCCGTGGTCGGCCCGACCCTGGGCGGGCTGTTCGCGCAGTACCTGACCTGGCGGTGGATCTTCTTCGTCAACATCCCGCTCTGCGCCCTGGCCGCTTGGATGCTGATCCGCCGATTCGACGAGACGGTGCGCCCGCGGGTGCGTCGCCGCATCGACTACCTGGGCAGCGTGACCCTCACCGCCGGCTGCACGCTGATCATCCTGGGCCTGCTGGAGGGCGGTCAGGCCTGGGCCTGGAAGTCCGTCACCAGCATTCTGGTGCTGGCTTCCGGTGCGGTGCTCATCGTGATCTTCATCGCCGTGCAGCGCCGGGTGCCCGACCCGGTGCTGCCGCTGTGGATCTTCGGCCGTCGCGTGCTGCTGGCCAGCGCGGTGGTTGCCCTGCTGGTCGGCGCCGTGCTCTTCGGCTTGACCACCTACGTACCGACCTTCGTCCAAGTGGTGCTGGGCACCGGACCCCTCGTCGCCGGGTTCGCGCTGGCGACACTGACCATCGGCTGGCCGATCTCCGCCGCCCTGTCGGGCCGGTTCTACCTCAGGCTGGGATTCCGGACGACGGCGCTGATCGGCACCGTGCTGGTGATCATCGGCGCCGGATGGTGCACTCAGCTCGCCCAGGGATCCACGGTGTGGGAGGTCGCGGGCTGTTGTTTCGTGGTCGGTTTGGGCATGGGCCTGGTCGCCAGCCCGACCTTGATCGCCGCGCAGAGCAGCGTCGGCTGGGCCGAACGCGGCGTGGTGACGGCGAACAACCTGTTTTCCCGGTCCATCGGCAGCGCGGTGGGTGTCGCCGTGTTCGGCGCGATCGCCAATGCGACCCTGGGATCCGCCACGGCCGCCTCCGGCGCCGGAGGCAGTGGCGGATCCACTGGAGGATCGACTGCCGGATCTGCGGGTCCGGCAGCGCTGGCCCAGGCGACCCACGACGTCTTCCTGGCCGCTCTGCTGCTCGCCGTGGTGATGCTCGCCGCGGCCTGGCTGCTGCCCGGCGGGCGTCCGACCCCACTGCAGTCCGGCGATCCGTCAACCGATCCGGCGGAGCGTGATGGTCAGCGAGATCCGGATCCGGTGCCCGATCACGGCCCCGGGAGCCTTGCGTAGTCCGGCCTCACGGCGATCAAGCTCTGCGGTCGCGGTGAGTACCCGACTGTCATGGTCGGCCCGATCATCGTCGGCGGGACGAACCTCCAGCGTGACGTCCACGGTGTCCCTGACGGTCAGCCGGCCGTTCACCGTCCAGCCGCCCTCGAACGGGTAGGCCCGCCCACCACGGAACACCCAGGTCGGGTGCTGCGCGGCGGCGAAGAACGTCGGGCCCTGCAAGTCCTTGTCCCGCTTGGGGTTGCCGGTCTGCACGCCGGCCGGGTCGAGTTCCGCGGCGACCGAGTTCAGTCGCCCGTTCGCGTCGAAGTCGAGGGCAGCGCCGATCACCGGAACGGTGCCGCGAACGGTCTTCAGTCCGCCGAGTTCGGCGACCGTGAATGCCGCCGTTGTCGTGGTGAGATCCACCGCCCACGAACCGGTTTCGGTCGATGTCTGATTGCTGACGAACTGATCCTGGGTGCTCATCGCGGACTCCCTGACTCACTGCGGTGGTTGTTGGTCCGGACCACCGTCCCGCGGATCCGCGGCTACCGGATCAGCGCTGGTACGCAAACCCAGTACGCAAACCCGGTACGCACCCCCGGCGCGACCCGGAATAGTGATCGCCATGACGCGCGAGTCCCAGCGGCCGGCCTTCGTCGGCCGATCGGTCGAACTGGCGACCCTGGTCGACGCCATCGAAGCTGCGCGTGGCTCGCTGGTGCTGCTCTCCGGCGAGGCGGGAGCGGGGAAGACGACGCTGGTCGAGCGCGCGCTGACGCAGACCGACCGCCGACAGCTGACGGTCCGGGTGCCGGATGAGGAGGGCGTGTCGCCGTGGTGGCCCTGGCGCCGGCTGGCCCGAGCGCTGCCGGCGATCGACGACGCGCTGTCGACCGTCGCGGCGCAGTCCGCGGTGGGCCGTGAACCGACAGACCCGAGTGCGGTCCGTGCCGAGGATGCCGCCGCTGCTCGCTTCCGGCTGCACGACGCCGTCGCCCAGGCGCTGGCGGCGCAGGCAGCCGCCGAACCCCTGGTGGTTGTCCTGGAGGACGCCCACCTGCTGGACGCGGCGAGCGCGGCGCTGCTCGGGCATCTGGTCACGGCGTTGGACGACGAACCGCTGGTGCTGGTCGCGACCTATCGGGACCCGGCGCCGGGCACCGAGGGTTGGCGACGGGTGCTGCCGCGACTGCTCCGCTCACCGCGGCTGACCAGAATCGGACTCACTGGTCTGACCAGAGAGGACTGCGCCGACTACGTGGCCGCCATCAACGGTCGAGCCTCCGACGCGACGGCGGCCTTCGTCCGTGATCTCACCGGGGGCAACGCGTTGTACGTCACGACCCTGGTCGACGCGTTGCAGCGCTCCGGCGAGCTCACCGCGTTGGTCACCTCCCATGCCGCCGGCAGCCTGCCGGGTGGGAACGACATCGCAGTGCTGGTCGGCGATCTGGTGAGTCCATTGCCGGAAGGAACTCGGATTCTGCTGGCCGCGTCCGCTGTCCTGGGTCACGACATCACCGTGCCGCGGCTGGCGACGCTCACCGGGACCAGCGCCGGTGCGTTGACCAGGGCCGCCGAACCGGCTCGGGCGGCCGGCGTACTGGTCGATGTCGTGACGCCGGTCGAGCACCAGGCCGACGAGTACGCCTTTTCCCATGCGGTGGTCCGGGACGCGATCTACGCCGCAGTGCCGGCCGCCGAGAAGGCTCGTTGGCACCGCGCGGTGGCCGAGCTGCTGGCCGCAGAGCTCCCACCCGGCGAGGTCGCCGGGCATTGGGGCCACGTCATCGACGACCCCGCCGCGGTCCGCGCCGCCGCGAGCTGGGCGAGCCGGGCGGGCCGGGAGGCGGTGTCGTCCGCGGCGCCCGACGTGGCCTCCGACCGCTTCGCCGACGCGCTGGGTTGGCTCGACCGGGCCGGCGCCGGCGACGATGAGATCGGGCAGGCACTGTTGGATCTGGCGCGCGCGCAGTTTCTGGGCGGACGATGCAGGACAGCTTTGCCACCTGCGAGCGAGCCGCGGCCGCGGCCGATCGGGCCGGGCGGCCGGACCTGCTGGCCGCGGCCGCCCTGGTGGTACGCGGGATCGGCCTGGCGCCGTTCAATCTCCAGCTGGACCGGTTGGTGCGACGGGCGCTCGCCGTCGAACCCGGATCCGACATGGCCGTGACGGCCCGGTTGACGGCGCAGGCCTCCCGTGCCGCGGCCGAACTCAGTCGGGTCGCCGAGGCACAGCGGCTGGCCGAAGAGTCGCTCGATCTGGCCCGCCGCAGTGATGACGACGACGCGCTGCTCGACGCGATCTGGGCCACCCATCGCAGCGTCCACCCGAACGCCGACGTCGCCGACATCGTCCGACTCGGTGAGCGGGCGACCGCACTCGCCCAACGTCTCCGGCGGCCGGTCGACGAGCTGTTCGGTCGGCTGGTCCTGCTCGACGCCGCCATCGTGCTGGCCGACCTCCCCGCGTACGACACCGGTCTGATCCAGGTGACTGAGCTGGCCCGGTCAGAGCAGTTGCTGCTCGGGTGGTGGCATGTGCATCGTGGGCTGGCCGCCCGCGCCATGCTGGTCGGACAGTTCGCCGAGGCCCGCGAGCACTCCGCGCTCGCGAGGGAGTATTCGCAGCGACTGGGTGACGCTGCCGCGGAGCAGCTCGGCGACGGTTTCTCGGTGGGTCTGGCGTGGATGCGCTGGGACGGGTCGGACTTGGCGCCAGGGTTCATCGAGCGGGCTGCTGCCGGTCCGCCGGTTCCGATCCTGGAGTTGTCCGCGGCGCTGGGGCAGGTGATCGCGTCCGACGGCGAGTACTGGGCGCCCGGATACGACCGGCATGCCGCGGCGGTTCGCGACTACCCGCGCGATCAGACGGTGGGAGCGGTGTACTTCTTCCTCGGGGAATTGGCCTGCGCCTACCGGGACGCGGCGACCGCGGCGGCGGTGTACGACCTGTTCCTGCCGTGGCGGGGCCAGGGCGGGGGTACTCATTCGGTGTTCTCTGTGGGCGCGCTCGACCTGCCGCTGGCCCGGCTCGCGGTGGTGATGGGTCGAGTCGATGACGCACTGGCCCACTTGGAGGTGGCCGACGAGCTCAACACCAGGATGGCTGCCCGGCCGGCCCTGGCGATCGGGAAGCTCACCCGCGCAAGAGCTCTCGCGATCAGGAATGGATGGGGCGATGTCCAGGCCGCCCGTACCGAGGCAAAGGTCGCGGCCCGGCAGTTCCGCGCTCTGGACATGCCTGGCTGGCTCCGTCAGGCGCAGGCGCTGCTGGATGATCTTGACGCAACGGTCAGGGAGAGCGATCCGCTCACGCCGCGTGAGCGGCAGGTCGCCGACCTGGTGGCGCAGGGCCTGTCGAACCGGGACATCGCGACGCGGCTGGTGCTGTCCGAGCGGACCGTGGAGCAGCATGTCCGCTCGATCCTGGCCAAGCTCGGGCTGACCAGCCGCACCCAGGTCGCGGTGTGGGCGGTACGACGCGGATGACGCTGACGCTGCCACCGCCATCACCCAAAATCGGGGCCCGACTCAGAGCACCGCGTCGGCCAGTCGCTCCACCTGCGACAGATCCGCCACCGTCGGGTCCAGGATCAGTTCGTCCACCCCGGCGTCCTCATACGCCTTCAGTGCGCCCCTGATCGTGTCGGCACCGCGCAGCGCACCGCCGGCGATCATCTCGGCGTAGTCGCCCACGAAGCCGTAGTAGTGCCGCAGGTAGCTGTAGGAGGCATTCTCCACGTCGTCGCCGATCGAGAAGTAGGCCAGCGCAAGGATTCTCGGATCGCCCTCGCGGCCGGCCTCGGTCCACGCCTCCCGCACCCGCGCGGCCATCGGTGCGATCTGGTCGGGCGGGGCGCCGCCGACCGTCCATCCCACGCCGTACTGCACGGTCCGGCGGACGCCGGCGTCGCCTCCGCCACCGATCAGCACCGGAACCGTGCCACCGGGAACGTCGGGCGCGACCGGCTCCGGGCTCCCGGCGACCGGCTCGCCGCGCCAGGCGGCCAGCATGGTGTCGAGCATCTGGTCGGTCCGCTTCCCCCGGCCGGCGAAAGACGTTCCGGTGGCGGTGTAGTCGTCCTCACGCGCGCCGACGCCGATGCCGAGCGTCAGCCGGCCGGCGGAGATGGACGCCACCGATGCGGCCTCCTTGGCGATCAGCACCGGGTCGCGGGTGGGCAGCAGCAGGATGTTGGTCAGCAGTTCGATCCGCTCGGTGACCGCCGCCGCGGCGGCCAGGGAGATCAGCGAATCGTGGTTCGGGAACGCCACCCGGTCGATGGTCGCCAGTGTGGTGAACCCGCGCCGCTCCGCCGCGGCCGCCCACGTCGGGATCAGGGTTCCGGGGAAATGGGGAACCGGGTTGGGCAAACCGATGCCGATTTTCATGAACGTGAATCTACTTGTTAATGACCCAGCCGGGAAGGCCACCACCGTTGAGCTACAAAGACTGTTGGCCCGTTTTGCGACAGTCGCGACAGTCGCGTCAGATGACCAGTTGCAGGCTCAGGGTGAGCGCCAGCGGCGCGATGCCCCTGACCAGGAACCAGGACAGCTGCACCGGCGCCGGCCCGAAACCGAGATCGGCCACCAACCCGTCGAACTCCATCGGCTTGGCGGTGGCGCGCAGCCACAGGTTGGTCAGCACACCGATCGGGGTGAGGGCGAGCGCGATCCACCGATCGGCCGGCATCGCCGGCGCCGCCCCCAGCGTGAACAGCACCGCTGAGACCGCGGGCGCGGCGAGGTGAATCAGCTTCAGACTGGAGTCGGTACCGCCGAGCATCCGCCGGAGCGTCGCCGACTGGCAGACCTTGCGCAGCCCGGCGCCGAAAGGCGACACCGCCGGCACCGCGCCGAACAGCGCCACCGCGGGCAACCAGCGGGCCGGCACCACAATGGCGGCGGTATAGGGCACCAGCAGGGCGCCGATGAAGACGCCGGCGGCGCGACGGTTCCGCATGGTGCGGAGCCATTCCGCCGCCAGCAATGCGCGCCTCCGCCCGGCCGGGAACGATCGCGACCGGTCGATCAGCAGGTGGGAGAACCGGCGCTGGGCCAGCACATCGCCCAGCAGCGCCGGATCCATGAACAACACCGCGGCTCCGCCGGCCGCGAAGAGTCCGTTCCCGGCGGTCAAGGCCACCCGGTCCAGCGCCGCGATGGTCCGCCACCCCCAGATCACCGTCAGCACGGCGAGCAGCACGGCGAGCGCTGCACCGACCGGAACCACCCACCCGGGAATGGAGGGTGCCCGGCCGAAACGGATCAGCAGCACAGCCAGCCCGACGAATGCCACCCCAACGCCCGTGGTGCCGACCTGGACGGCCCGCCGAACCTGCGCGGACCGGCCCTGCAGACCCGTCGCGACCGCCGTCAGGGTCACCCCGAGCCCGCCGCCCAGCACCACCGTCAACGCCAGGCCAACGGGATCCGCGCCGCCGATCGCGGCGGCCACCGCCGCCAGCGCCGCGCCCAGCACCCCGGTGCCGGCGAGCGTGCGCACCCACCGCGGGGCCAACTCCGACCGGCGATCGACCGGACCACCCAACACCCAGCTGTACTCGGCGGCACTGGCGCGCACCGGTCCGATCGCCATCGCCACTGCCAACAGCATCGCCCCCAGCAGGACGGCCACCCCTACCGTCAGCGCGATCGGGATCGCCGCCGTCACCCCGGGCGCCCGCCCGGCGCCGAGCCCGACGATCACCTGAACCGGAAAGCCGGCCAGCACGAAGACTGCCAACGCCAGCGTCCACCAATCGGTGGGCTCCTTCCGCCCGCGACCGACCCGACGGACCTGGGTGAGCAGCCTCACCTGGTCTGCCCTGCGGGTTCGAGCCGTTCGTCGGCGACCGCATCGATCAGGCCGGCGTGGTGCGAGGCGAACAAGACCGCGCCGCCCGCTGCCTTCTCGTCCAGCAGTCGCCCGATCAGCCAGTCGATACCCTGCCCGTCCAGCCGCTGCTCGGGCTCGTCCAGCAGCAACAGCGAGCGGGGACGGACGAAGCCGGACGCCAGCGCGAGGCGTCGTCGCTGCCCCGAGGACAGCGTGCCCGGCAACTGGTTGCGCTGATCGGTCAGCCCGACCTCGTCGAGCAGCGCCCGCACCACGGCGTCGGCGTCGGGCACGTCGTGCACCGCGGCCAGCAGGCCCAGGTGCTCGGCGGCGGACAGATCCGGGAAGAAGTCGACGCTGTCGTCGACCGCGGCGATCTCGGCGCGGACCGTGGGATCGCTTTCCACCAGCGGGGTTCCGCGCAGCGCCACCGTCCCGCTGTCCGGGCGCTGGATGCCCATCACGCACTGCAGCAGGGTGCTCTTCCCCGATCCGTTGGGCCCGACCACCGCGATGGCCTGACCGGGACGGACCTCGAAGCTGAGACCGTGCAGCACCTCGTGCTCGCCGAAGCGGCGTCGCAGTGCCGACACCCGCAGCAGCGGTCGCGCACCGCCCCCGGGTTCCCCGTCGCTGGCCAAGCTCAGGTCGCCGCGGCGGCGCGCATTGCGGGTTCGGTGCGGTAGATGATCTCGATACCCAGTGCGCCGACGGCACCGACCACCAGCGACTCCCACAGCGTGGTGGGCGTCAGGGAGAAATTGAAGAACGACTGGCCGATCGGCAGGATGAAGGCCAGCGCCGCCAGCGCGACCATCGACCCGACCAACGCGGCCTTCCAGAGCCGGAACGGGCGGGAGAGCACCACCAGGATCCAGAACGCGGTGAACAGCAGCGAAATCGTCGCCGCGGTGGACGGCTGCCAGCAGATGACGTTGGCCACGTCCTGGTTGGATTCGGTCTGCACCAGGCATTGCGATGCCGCAGGTGCGCCGACGGCGTTGCGCGCCAACAGGTACGAGACGAGCACCACGACGCCCGAGACGAGCCCGGCCGGGACGGCGAATCGCAGTACCCGGCGCAGGAACCCGGGCACGTACCGGCGCTTGTTCGGTCCGAGGGCGAGGAAGAACGCGGGGATGCCGATCGTCACCGCGGACACCAGGGTCAGATGCCGTGGCAGGAACGGAAACGGCAGGGTGAACAGGGCCGCCGAGATGATCGCGACGAGGCTCATCACGTTCTTCGAGACGAACAGGTTGGCCACCCGCTCGACGTTGCCGATCACCCGCCTGCCCTCGGCGAGCACGGAGGGCATGTGCGAGAACCGGCCGTCCAGCAGCACGAGCTGGGCGACGGCCTTGGTGGCCTGCGCGCCGTTGCCCATCGCGACGCCGATATCCGCGTCCTTGAGCGCGAGTGCGTCGTTGACCCCGTCACCGGTCATCGCCACCACGTGCCCGTCCAGTTGCAACGCCCGCACCAGCGCACGCTTCTGTTCCGGCGATACCCGGCCGAACACCGGTGTCCGCTCGACGATCTCGCGGAGTTCCTCCGGCTCGTCACCGATGGTCCTGGCGTCGACCACGTTCTCGTCGGTGATCTGCAGCCCGACCCGGCGGGCGATGGCCGCAACGGTCGTCGGGTTGTCCCCGGAGATGATCTTGATCTCGACGCCCTGGTCGGCGAAATACTCCAGGGTCTCCTTGGCGTCCGGGCGGACCTGCTCGGTCAGCATGACCAGCGCCGCCGGTGTCACGTCGGCCGGCAAGTCCTGGCCGTGCAGGGCGCCGTCCGACCGGGCCAGCAGCAGCACCCGGCGGCCGGTGGCGGCCAGCTCGCTCACCCGTGCGCGCAGTGGATCGTCCGCCGCCAGCAGCACGTCCGGGGCGCCGAACACCAGCGCGCCGCGGTCGGTGAACGACGCGGCGCTCCACTTGCGCGAGGAGTTGAACGCGATGGTGTCCTCGCGGTTCCAGTCCCCGGGCGGAGCCAGCGCCGCGGCCAGCGCCTTGAGCGTGCCGTTGGCATTCGGGTCGTCGGCCAGCGCGCCGAGCGCTGCGCACACCTGTTCGGAGGTCCACGGGTCCGGGCCGACCGGCTCGCAGTCCTCGTACGCGATGTCGCCGATGGTCAGCGTCCCGGTCTTGTCCAGGCACACCACGTTGACCCGGGCCAGGCCCTCCACCGCCGGCAGTTCCTGGACGAGTACCTGCTGCCGGGTCAGCTGCACCGCTGCCAGCAGGAACGCCACCGAAGTCAGCAGCACCAGCCCTTCCGGCACCAGCCCCACCAGGCCGCCGGTGGACCGGATGACCACCTGCTGCCACCCCTGGTCCCCGATGGCGCGGGCCTGCGACCACAGCTGCAGCGGCAGCGCGATGATGATCACCCAGGTGATGTACTTGAGCAGCTGGTTGACCGATTCCTGGATCTCCGAACGGGTCTTGGTGAACTTCTTGGCCTCGGCGGCGATCTTGTTGATGTACGCGTCCGGCCCCACCGCGGCGGCGCTGAACCGGCCGATGCCGGCCACCACGGTCGTCCCGGAGCGGACCTCGTCGCCCGCCGTCTTGGGGATCGCGTCGGCCTCCCCGGTGAGGTTGGATTCGTCGATCTCCAGGCCGGAGGTGGACAGCATCGAACCGTCGGCAGGCACCTGGTCGCCGGTGCGCAGCTCGATGAGATCGTCCAGGACCACGTCGGCGGTGGGGATCTCGACCAACGCGCGGTCCCGCAGCACCCGGGTGGTGGGGGAGTTCATCAGTGCCAGCTGATCGAGCTTCCGCTTGGCCAGGTATTCCTGGGTGATGCCGATGGCCGAGTTGACGATCAGCACCACACCGAACAGGCCGTCGGCCAGCGATCCGGTGGACAGAATCAGCACGAACAGGGCGCCGAGGATCGCGTTGAACCGGGTGAACACGTTGGTCTTGAAGATCACCCACAGCGAGCGCGACGATGCCTGGCTCGTCGCGTTGACCTGACCCCGCGCGACGCGCTCGGCCACCTGCGCCGCCGTCAGGCCGTTGTCGTCCCCGGGTCGGTCGGCGACCTGCGCGGATTCCGGCGAAATACTCACCGGACAACTGTGACAGATGGTCACTGACAGTCCTACCCTCATCCCTGCCCTGAACCGCTTGCCTGGGTGACCCGCGCGGATCAAAGTCGCCGGTGTTGACTGTGCTGGATGACGCTCACCTTGCTGCGCGGCGGCCGGATCCACACCGCCGCCGATCCCGATGCGACCGCGCTGGCCTTCGACGGGTCCACCATCAGCTGGATCGGTGGCGAGCACGCGCTGTCGGTGGCGGGCCGGCCGGACCGGGTGATCGACCTGGACGGCGCGCTGGTGGTCCCCGGTTTCGTCGACGCGCACGTGCACACCACCGACGCCGGGCTGTCGTTGATCGGGCTTGACCTGACCGGGACGCGGTCGCTGCCGGAGTGCCTGGATGCCATCGGACGGTACGGCGCCACGCATCCCGAGGGGGTGCTGTGGGGGCACGGCTGGGACGAACACTCCTGGCCGGAGAACCGGCCGCCCAGCCGCTCGGAGCTCGACGTGGTGGTCGGCCCGCGCCGGGCCTACCTGTCCCGGATCGACGTGCACTCTGCGGTGATCAGCTCGCCGCTGGCCGACGCGATCACCGACGGCCGCGCGCTGGCAGGGTGGTCGGACACCGGGCCGATCTCCCGGGCGGCGCACGCCGCGGTCCGCGGCTTCATCAGGGCAGCGCTGCCCGCGGACCAGCGCCGCGCCGCCCACCTCGCGTTCCTGACGGCCGTCGCCGCGCAGGGCATCGTCGAGGTGCACGAATGCGCCGCCGCGGACGACACCGGACGCGCCGACCTGGCCGCACTGCTGGCCCTTGACGGGCCGATCCCGGTGCGGGGCTACCTGGCCGCCGCCGTCACCGACCCCGAGCAAGCCAGGTCGTTGCTCGCCGAGACCGGTGCGCACGCCCTGGGCGGCGACCTGGTGATCGACGGCGCGATCGGCTCGCGGACCGCCGCGCTCAGTAGGCCGTACTTCGACGACCCGTCCACGAGCGGAGCGCGTTACCTCAGCCTCGACGAGATCACCGATCACCTGGTCGCGTGCACGCGAGCGGGGGTGCAGGCCGGCTTTCATGCCATCGGTGACGACGCGGTCAGCGCCATCGGGCAGGCCCTACGGGTGGCGGCGAAACGGTTGGGGGACAACGGAACCGTTCAGCTGGCCGGCTGCGCGCACCGCGTCGAGCACGCGGAGATGCCCGACCAGGGGGCGATCACGGCGATCGCCGCGACCGGCGCGGTGGCCAGCGTGCAACCGCTGTTCGACGCCGCCTGGGGCGGTACGGACGGCATGTACGCGCGCCGGCTCGGTGCCGAGCGGACCGCGGCGATGAACCCGTTCGCGACGATGGCCGCGGCCGGCATCACACTGGCGTTCGGGTCGGACGCGCCGGTCACCCCGGCCGACCCGTGGGCGGCCGTGCAGGCCGCCGTGCACCACCGGACACTCGGTCAGGGACTCTCGCCGCGGGCGGCGTTCACCGCGCACACCAGGGGCGGTCACCGAGCGGCCGGCCGCACCGACCGGGGGATCGGCACGCTGTCCGTCGGCGCGACGGCGCATCTGGCGATCGTCGAGGCCGGTGAACTGGTCCGGCCGACGGGGGATCCGTTGGTGCAGCGTTGGTCGACGGATCCGCGGTCGCGGGTGCCGCTGCTGCCCGACCTGACGCCGGGAGTCGCCTTGCCTCGGACGCTGGCCACCGTCGTCGCCGGCCTCGTGGTGCACCACCTCGGACTATTCGGATAATTTGCCCGTTCCTTCATAAGTCAATCTGACGATATATCGGCAACGTCGTTGCGGTGTGGGACCCGCGCGGTATCAGCGAGAGCACCGCTCGGCGCGCTGCAGGCGGTCATCGCGCCGTCGCAGGCACCCGCCGCCAGCGAGAGCTATGCCGGGCTGGAACAGACCTCTCCGTGGAGTGAGCGGACGCCCGAGCCCGCCGGTCAGCGCATCTCCAGCGCTGGCGCGACAGGTGTCCGAGAGGGCCGGGATCAGCGGCACCGGGTTGAGCTGAGGCGGGTGACTGGACTGGTCCCTGCGCGGCAGCGGTGAAGGTACCTGGTGTGTGCAGTTGGCCGTCGAACGACAGCACCTCGACGCGCCCTGCTTGACGTGGCCAGACTGCGGGCCAACGCCAGTGGGCCTCAAGTCAGACCAGTGACCGCGCCGGGCCGGCACATGCCCGGGTCCGAGCGGGACCGCCCCGACGCCGTCCCGACCCGCTTCCAGAACCCGCTGTCGGACACCGCCCGGCGGAGTGTCCGCCGCTCGGACAGGTGGTGGACATCCGTCGGGAAAAGCGCGCGCGCAGTCAGTGTCCCGGCGCGCCGGCCGACCATGAACACCGACATTCGACCACCCCAGTCCGTTCGGGCAGACGCTATCGAAATGCGGCGTCGATGTCGCGTGATTTGACCGAGACAACCCGGACGGCCGAACAGGAAAATCCCGGCAAGAAAAAACCCCACCCGGTTGCCCGGTGCAAAGCACCAATGTGTTCATGTCGCCGGCGACTGGTCTCCCCCAATTCCAGC
>JBBQJM010000020.1:0-15430 GCA_038325895.1 Mycobacteriales bacterium | reverse complement strand
CCCCACTCCGTCGCCCGACAAGACCCGGGCGCCGGTCGAGCCGCCCGCAGCGACGGAACGGCGAGCGGTCGCGGTCGATGTGCCCCCGGCGCTCCCACCGGCCGACCCCGGCGCGGTCAACGCGGAGAGCGCGGCGCAGAGCCCCGAGGACACACCGTCCAACGACTCAGCCCCGATCACCAACAGGTCCGGTCTGGAGGTCGCGCTGTGGGTCTTGGCCGGCCTCGCTGCGATTCTTGCCGTGCTCGCGTTGCCGGCGGTGATCATCCTTGCGGTCAAGGGCGCGCGCCGTCGCCGGCGACGACGAGCGCCAACGACCCATTCTCAGATTGCTGGCGGATGGCAGCAGTTGGTGGAATCTGCCATGGACGCCGGCTACCGGCCGGCGCCGTGGCACACCCGGACCGAGACGGCCGCGGATGTGGAGAACGTGCTCGGCCTGCCGGTCGCCGAACTGGTACCCGAGGCCGACGCCGCCGACTTCGCCGGCGGGTCGCCGGATGCCCAGCAGGCGGCGGGCTACTGGCAGCGCGTCGACGAACGGACCGCCGTTCTGCTCGGTGGGTTCGGCCGGTGGCGCCGGTGGCGCGCGCGGCTGTCCATTGCGTCGATGCGGCGATCGCCTGCACCGCATGGTGATGCCCGGGGTTGATTCCTCGGTTGATTCGCGGGTTGATTCCTCGGTTGATTCGCGGGTTGATGCCCGGATCTGATTCCGCGAGTGAGTTCCGAGGGCGTCGCGGAGCCCTGACGAGACGCCTGCTCCGCTGTTGATCATGACCAGCGGCCCGAGGATCGAGTGGGTGACGTCGTCGCGCGTGGGAGATCGTGACTGATTCGTCCCGCTGCTGCGCCAGTGGACGGCTACGCCAGTGAACGGCTACGCCAGTGGACTACGCCAGAGGACGGCTAAACCACTACCGCGCGGTGCAGTCGCCGTGCATCGCTCGTGGTCGCCGATCGATGGCGCGACGACGCATGAAACCTGCCGGTGGGCGCGCCGGGCCGGCCGTAGGCGCACTGTCGCCCCGCGCGCGAGATGCGTTTCGCGGAAACGGTTTCCCCTTGGATCCGACGTCGGCGCACCGGGCATGGGTGGTCATCTGACGTGCCGGATAGGGAACCGCATCAGCCACCTCACGGTCGGGCATCGACCGCATACCGCGATGAACTGATGACGTCCGGGAGATCTCGTTTTCTGTTGTTGTGCCTCATTCAATCCGTCCGGCCATCCCGGGTCGACTGTCTTTGGTCGGGCATCGCTGGGACGAAAGTCTCTCCGTCGATCGAATCGCAGAGACTCTTGACCATGCCGAAATGACCCGGCGCGCAGCACTGCCCGCGTGTCGGCGAGGCTGTCAGTGTGGCTCAGCATCCTGATCTTCGCCATCGATCGACACGCGGTGTCAGAGACTCTTCGTGCCGCCATCGTCCCTGCGGCACCGAGCAGACGCGGCATCGAAGCGAGATCAGCGCCGTCGCCGAGCCCGACCACCGGGGGCGGGTCCTCCGCGTGGGCCAGTGCACGTCGTGCGGTCAGGGCTCCGGAAACCGCTCGGGTGCCCGGACCAAGCGTTACCCGCCGTTGGATCGAGGACGCCCTGTCGAAGCATGGTCCGAAGCGGTCGCGGCCACCAATGATTCGGTTGACGGTCCGGTCAGGTCGACAGCCGAGAGACCGGCCGCGTTGGCCTGCCGTGCCGCGAACTGGCGATCGCGTTCGTGACGGGTTGCGATATCCAGGGCAATCACGCTGATCAGGAAGAAGGAGAACAACCGCAGTCATCATTGCGGTGCACGACCCTTGACCCGCTGACCGAATTCATCCCCGTCGTCAGTTCTAGTCGCAGGGTCGACCGCGTCGGCAGTGCTGTAGGTCCTGGCCGGCACCGGCGTAAAAGGTGAGTTCGGCCGCTCAATGGCCGACTCGGTCGCGCTCGAGGACTCAGGCTCCGGAGAAGGTGTTGCGGAGTGAGGCGCGCAGTGCTTCGTCGGGTGTCGTTCGCCGTCGGGTGTCGTTCGCCGTCGAGTGCAGTGTGCCGAGGAGCCCAGTGTGCCGAGGAACCCGGTGTGCCGAGGAACCCAGTGTGCCGAGGAGCCCAGTGTGCCGAGGAGTCCGGCTTGCCGAGCATCGCACGTTTGCGATGCGTGCAGCTTGCCGATGCGTGGATGGTGTCGACCCTCGGACGAGCGGATGTGGCAGCGTGCTGAACCTGCGCTCTCGGGGTCGGGACGGCCTCGGAACACCACGCACGCATCGGACGGCGCCGGACGCTGTGCGCGGGAATCTCCGCGTGCTGGGATCTCCGCGTGCTGGGATCTCCATGCACGCGAATCTCCATGCACGCGAATCTCCATCCCCGGCGTCTCACCTGCGGTAAACCTTGCGGGAATACATTTCTGGGCGCTCCCGCACCCCTCAACGCGGTGGGAGTTCGCCACGCGAACGGTTCGCGAGGCCGCTACGGCGCCAGTTGGAGACCAGGAAGAACGGCGAGGCCAGCACGTAGAACGCAATTCCGAGGATGGCGATCACTCCGGAAACAGGATCGTCTCCGAGCTTCTGTGTGTCCGCGATACCCCCGATGCTGCGACCGCATTCGGTGATCGCTGCCTCGCCCGGCAGGCAGGGACGCAGGTACAGATGCGAGCCATCGACCAACTTGATCTTGATCACCCATGGCCGAAGCGCACGGCCGACGGAGACGACCCGCACGGGATCCCAGGGGCCGTCCCGATCCGTCCGTAACGCGGTGGCGCCGTTGCGGATGCGCAGCGCCGCGATCCGGTACTTCAAGTGCACCATGGTGACTCCGGCCGGCAGCTGATTCCGCCGGTTGTGCGATTCCTTTTGCGGCGGCGGGGTTCGGTTTATCGTTCGGGCACCCCCACTCCGGAGGCCGAACGCCGAGGCAGCGCCATGGTGTCGGGCGCTGGCACGGGATCGAGTGCGGTCGGCTTCATGGTGCGACCGCCGCCGCTGCGGCTGGATCCAAGACCGGCCCTATCGGGAGCATGCCGATCACCGCTGCTGGTAGCTGCGCCACGCTCACGCCCGACAACCCTAGTTGCTGCAGTGCGCGCGCCCCCGCCAAGGGGTACCGCTGCCCGGTGTCGGTCACCAGGCAGATCACCGGTCCGGGACCGGAGCGGGAGTTCCCTCCTCCACCCGCCGAAGGAGATCCGTTTGCACTCGGCGTTGTCGCAGGCGGAGTCTGCCGGACCTGGACCGAGGCGCCCGCGCGCGCATTGGGCACCTCTGACTGTGCGGCAGGGCTACCTGGGCCAGCGCTCGGCGCAATCACAATGACGCCAGCTGCCTCGGCACCGGCGTTCGAGGTGCCCTGACCTGGGTCCGGACCGACCGTCGGGCTGTCGCAGCCGACGGATTCGGGCCCGTCCGGGATCGTTGTGGAACGGACTGCGGCGGTGGAGGGATTCGCGGCGGCGGCCGTCGCGCTCGGACTGGCCGGCGCCACCTGGCCGCCTGCGGGTGCGCCGGTGGCGGATCTGACCGTGACCAGGGCGCCGACGCCGGTTGACAAATGGACAGGTCCGTCGGCGGTGGTCAGCGAGGACGCATCGGATTCGGCGACGACAATGTCCGGCGCACCGTCGGCCGGGTAACGGACACACAGTTGCTGGTCACCCGGCGGCAGCGCGGCGGGCGTTGGGGCGGTGACCGGGGCCGCTGCACCCGCACCGGGCCGCGGCGCTTCAGATGGGCCCGCCGCGGTGATCAGAGCTTGGTTGATCGGCACTGCCGTTGGTGTGACTCCGGAGTTGGCGGACGCGAGGTCGGGATCGGCCAACAGCAGATCCGCTTGCAATGGGGTCAGCGATATCAGGCCCGCTCGGGTCATCACGTAGTGCCCGTCGAATCGGTCGACGAACACGGTGCCGACGGCGATCGGATCCGAGGATCCGGGCAGTGCCGGCCCCGGCTCGCCCAGTCCAGCAATCGGCAACGGCGCAATGGGCTCTCCAGGCGGCAACGAGGCTACGAAGTCGTTCGTCACCTCGATACCCGGGGTGCCACGGTAGCCGAGGGCGGCCAGCCATCGATCGGCGATCGAATAGGCATGACTTTGTGCGACAACGAACGTCCGGCCATCGACGGTGCGCAGCAGGTAACCCTGCCCGCTGGGGAGCTCGTGGCCGTCCGTCGACCGCCCGGGAAAGACGACCGTGCGGAACCGGCCGCCGTCGGAGGTATCACCGACAGCGCACACCGACCACGTCGAACCCGCCATGTGCGCGGCGTCGGGCACGGAATCGGGCGCCGATGCGATGCCGACCGGCGGTCCGTGCGGCGCTGATTCCAGCGAGCGCACCGACACCGATACGACGTGCAGCTGCTCCCCGAGTAACAGCTTGGCCGATGCGTAGTTCAGCACGGGGTGCAGCGCGCCGTCGAGAAGGACGTAGCGGGCTCCGGTCTCTCTCTCGACGATGTACGCGCCCGGTTCTGACCACGCCCTCGAATTGCCTGGCCTCAGGACACCGATGATGCCCGCCACTGCCAGCAGGGCGACGGTGACGAAGATGCCGGCGTAGGTGCCCGTGCCGAGGCGGCTCAGCGGACGCTCGCCGTCTGCGTTTCCGTCCAGCAACGCCGCGCGCACCCTGCGGTGCATGAACCGGTGGGCCTGCAGGTTGTCCTTGGTGCTGGTGACCATGCCCGTTGCTCAGCCTCCCGCGTCGAGAAGACGCGGCGCGCGGCACCCCGGCGACTGCCGTGCCCAGGCTGTTCGTGGGCGCAATCGGGATCGCGAAGCCCGCCGCGGAGAGCGGCCGCCAGATACTGGGGGACCGTCGTGACCGCACTGCCGACCGGCAGTCATCCTGCGAGCCCCCGGACGAATCCGAAGATGCCCAGCACGCCAAACACCAGCGGAATGATCGCGGTCGCGATGATCAGATCAGCGATCTCCGCCAGCCTGGTCGCACTGGGCGACGGTCGTCGCCGGCGGTTCGCCAGCCAGAGGCATGCCACCGACGTGCTGACGGCCGGTACTGCGCTCCACCACCATCCCGGCATACCAACGCGGGTCGCCGTGACGGCCAGCAGCAACGCGGCCATCGACCCGATTCCCGCCAGCAGCAGGGGCAGTCGCTGGCCGACGGTGGCGACCAACCGAGCCCGCAGCAACAGCGCGGCGGCGGCGAAGACGGTGAGCACCTGCGCCGTGACGTCCTGGCTGCAGGCCAGCACCGCTGTCGCCGCCAGACATGGCCAGGACAGGCCCTGAATCATCGCCGTCACGTGATCGACCGCTCGCCGGGTCAGCCGCTGGACACGTGCCGCGTCGACCGTCTCTGTGTCGGCGTGCACCTCGTCGACGGTGGTCGGCACGGGTGCCGGCGCCAGTCTGGCCCATCGCAGCGCCGCCGACGGCACCAATGGCATCAGGCCCAAACACAGGCCGACGGCGACAGCCGCACCACCGACTGGAGGGAGGTCGACGACGACATTGCAGCCCAGCGCGAGAACAGTCGGCGGGCCACCGGCGATCACGGCGGCCAATGGCACCGGCGCGGCACCGATGACCAGCGCTGCCGTACTCGCGCACACGGTGGCAGCGACGGCACCGAGCAGCAATTGCGCGGTCCCCACCTCGAGCAGGCGCAGCTGGCCCGCAGTCGCGACGGTAGCCGCCGCTGCCCCGGTTGCGACGGAGATCAGGCCGGCAACGCCTGCGGTACCCGTATCCCCCATCACGCGAGCCACGACACCCGCCGCGACCAGCGCGATGACCGTGGCAGCGGTCAGCACGAGTGAGATCGGTATCCACGGTGGACCCGAGATCATCAGGGGCAGACACGCCAGGGCGGCGAACAAGCCGGCGGCGCCCAATGCCACGCCACGGCGGGCCGCGGACGACCATTGGGACGCGTCATTCTGCACGGTTTCGCCCACGGCATCGGCGACGTCGTCGAAGGTCCTGGATCCGGCACCCGGGTCGATACCCACCAGGAACAGCGTGGCGCCGTCCAACACCCCAGCGGCACCCAGCGTCGATTCACCGTCCGGGCGCCGTCCCGCAGCCGTACGCAGGCTCCAGCCACCATGCGCAACCGCATTGTCCTGCAACGCTTTTGGACACAGGTCCAGCACTGTTTCCAGCGTTTCGGCGAACGTACAGCCTTCGGACAGCTCGAGGTCGATGCGAGACAGCGCCGTGCGCACGCTGAGCCGGACCAGACAGCGCCCGACGTCCGTGGTGAGTTCGACCGGTAGCTGGTCGGTTCGACTGGTGGTGTCGAAGTCGACGTTCCGGAGTGCGGACGGAACGCGCGGGTCCGCCAACTCGATCGAAAGGTCTTCTCCCTCGGCCGATCCCGCCGGATCGCTGGTCTCCGACAATGCGACGCGAGCCTGTCGGGACTCTTGACGATGCAGGGCAGAGGCGGGTGGCGGTGATACTCGCGCCAGTGGGTCTCGCCCGGCCGTCGCCTGCGGCTGGGTATGCGTGGTCGAAGTAGCGGCACGACGAGGCCGCAACGGCAGCACCCGGGCCGGGTCCTGCTCCTGGGACGTCGAGGATGACGTCACACTCGTTGTGCGGTGTGTTGTTGTGGCCTGTGTTGGTTCGCGGAGGCCAGCGCGGTCATCGATGTGCTGTTCAGGTTCCATCAACGATCCCCCAGTCCACCGTCGTCTGGATGATCCGATCCGGGCCGCGGCGGGGCACCCAGACCCCCCGCCCCGCCGGCCGGGGCTGGGCCCGGGTCTTGCCGTAGATCATGCCCTCCGGTTCGGGGGTGGATAGCACGATGGTCGGGTTTCCGGTATCTCTGAGCCGGGTATAGAAGCCGTCATACATCGCCCTGCTGGCCCCTCTCGCCTGCCGCGCGATGATCAGATGAAGCCCGATGTCGCCGGCGTGGTCCAGGAGCGGGAGCAATGGGACCAGCGGGGCGGATGCAGCGAACCTTTCGAAGTCGTCGACGACCAGGAAGATGTCGGCGGGTGATCCCCACCAGGCGCGGCGAGATATCTCCGCAGCGCTCGCAGCGGGCGCGGGCAACCGACGGTGCAGGCGGTCGAGGTTGGCGGAGACAACGTTTGCCGCGTCCGGCCCGGTCGTCGCCGACGCGATCACCTGATCCGAGTCGTCGTCGAGGTCGAGCAGTTGACGACGGCTGTCGAAGATGATGAACCGTGCCTGGTCTGGTCCGCTGCGGGCCGAAATCTGCCTCAGCAGGTTCGTCAGCAGCGTGGTCTTGCCGGACTGTTCCTCGCCGAAGATCAGCAGATGCTGGTCGGCGCGAGGACTCCAATAGACGGGGTCGAAGTCCTCATCCAGGCCGAGCGCGTATCCGCGGTGGGTCTCGACCGCCGGCAGATCGGTGACACGAAGCACGGAGGGCAGCAGCCTTACCTCCGGTACCACCTGATCGGGCCAGCGTTCGGCGACCGTGGACACCAGCGCCGCGGTCGCCGAGGCCAGGCCGTCGGCGCTGGTTACGCCGTCGATTCGTGGGACGGCGGTGAGCAGGTGATGTTGATCGCGAGTGAGCCCTCGGCCGGGTCGATCGGCCGGGACGCCCGTCGCGGCCCTGCTGTTGATATCCGAATCCAGCGGGTCCCCGAGCCGCAGTTCCACCCGCGATGACACGAGATCCTTCAGTGCCGGACGGATCTCGGACCACCGGCTGGCCGTCAGCACCACGTGCACACCGAAGTTGAGACCACGCGCGGCTATCGAGATGATTTGCGCCTCGCACGATTCGAACGAATCCCGGACGCCGCCCCATCCGTCGACCACGAGGAAGATGTCGCCGAAGCCGTCGACCGGCAGTCGCCCGGATTTCGTGCGCTCTCGCCAGTCGCGCAGTGAGCCGATGTTGTGGGCTGCGAAGGCTTCCTCGCGTCTGGACATGATCTGTTCGACCATGCCGATGGTTCGGCGCACCAGGTCCGGGTGCGCCCGACCGGCTACCACCCCGATGTGCGGCAGCCCGGACAGGGCGATCAGGGATCCACCACCGAAGTCGAGGCAGTACACCTGGACCTGATCGGGCGAATGCGTGAGAGCCAGCGCGCAGACGACACTCCGCACCGCCGTGGACTTCCCGGTCTGCGGCGCGCCGACGATCGCGACGTGTCCGCCGGACCCGGACAGATCCAGGGCAAGCACCCCACGGCGCTGCTCGAAAGGCTGGTCAACCCAACCGATCGGCACGCTGAGGCTGGGATGTGGCCACCCGCGGGCGCCCATCGTCCTCCCGACGGTGGTGGTAGGGAAAGTCGTCCGTTGCGATGGCGGTTCGACGACTTCGCCGGCCCCAGGTGCCAGCGAAGTCGCAAGCGCAGCGAGGCCGGCCGCGTCGGTCAGCAGGAGGTCCAGGGACGGCGGCTCGCACAGGGGCGGAATCCACACCTCGTGCGCCGGGGTGCCATGGCCCGCCATTCGGGAGACCGCGACGTCCAGCAGGGTGCGGGCGGGTGCATCTCCCACAGTTCCGGCCCGCGCCCGCATGCGGGGATGGTCGCTGACGGCGGAGTCCGCCGCGGCGGGAGTAGGGGGGGACGCCGTCACCAGCCGTCCGGACCGCGGCGCGTCGGATACCGGCGCCTCGAAATCCACGGCATCGGGATCTGCGGACACGCCCGGTCTCGTGTAGTCCGGTCCTGAGTCGTCCGGTCCTGAGTCGTCCGGTCCTGCGTCGTCCGGTCCTGCGTCGTCCGGTCTTGCGCCGTCCAACCGCGCCCGACTCGGCACCGACGGAAGGGTCAGCCGGAAGGGCTCGGCGTCCGACCATCTGCGCTCGTCACCGGGCGGTGCTTGTCCACGCAGCGGCCCCGACACGTAGGCCGACTTGAATCTCAGCAGCGAGCCTGTGTCGAATTTCAAATAGCCGTTGCCCGGCGCGGTCGGCAGCTCGAAGGCATCAGGCACGCCGAGGACGATTCGAGATTCGGCGCCGGAGAACGTCTTCAGCCCGATCCGGTACGACAGGTAGGTGTCCAGCCCGCGCAGCCGTCCCTCCTCCAAACGCTGCGATGCCAGCAGCAAGTGCACTCCCAGTGAGCGTCCGACCCGCCCGATGGTGACGAACAGATCGAGGAACTCCGGCTTGGCCGACAACAACTCGCTGAACTCGTCGACCACGATGAGCAGCGATGGAATTTCCGGCAGCGGACGTGGGCTGCTGACGAGACCCGTTGTTGTCCTGGCGATCTCATAGTCCTGCAGCGACGCAAAATGACCGGCTGCACGTAATAGATCCATTCTGCGGTGCATCTCGCCGTTGATCGCGTCCTTCATCCTGTCGACCATGATCAGCTCGTCGGACAGATTGGTGATCACGGCCGAGGTGTGCGGCAGGGCATCGAGCCGGGCAAACGTCGCGCCACCCTTGAAATCAATGAGCACGAAATTGAGCGATTCGGGCGGATGCGTCATCGCCAACCCGAGCACCAATGTGCGCAGCAGTTCCGACTTGCCCGAGCCGGTAGCGCCGACAACGAGGCCGTGCGGACCCATGCCGCCTCTGGCGGCCTCCTTCAGATCGAGCTCCACGGCTTGACCGGTGACGCCCGCCCCGATCGGGACACGTAGTCGGTCCCGTGCCTGTCGGGTTCGCCAGGCCGTCTTCGGATCGAGTGTGCTGACGTTCGTCACCCCGAGAAGGTCGGTCAAACCTGTTGCCGTGAGGAGCGTTTCACCGTGCACCTCGTCGGGCATGGCTTTCGCGGCGATGGACCGGCTGACGGCTGCCGCCTGTGCCGGGCCGATCGCGTCCGGAACCGCGACAGGGGCCAACACCTCCTTGCCGAGCCGGTCGGTGCTGACACGCAGCGCGGCATCGCCGGCGACGCGCAAACGTAGGGTTCGGGTGGATGATCCGGCAGGTAACGCGCCGTACAGATCGAGCACCGTGACTCCCTGCAGGCCGTTGGCATCCGCGAGTTTTCCGCCCCCACCCACCCGTCCGCCGTCGACCACCACCAGGACGTGGCTGCGATCGACCAACGAGTCGCAGTCCTGGGTCGCCCACGGTCGTCCGGCCAGGTCGTCGGCAAGCAGTTCTTCCAGGGCGGTCAGGTCGGGGGCGGCGCTGTCACCCTGCGGCAGCACGGGCCGGCCCGGTCGGTCGGCCAGCTGCGGAGCCCACTTCAGCCAATCCCAGGTGTCGACCCCAGACTGGTTGACGCACAACGCAATGCGGAACTCGGTCGGTGCATGCCAGACAATGGCCTGCAACACCATCGCGGTGGCCAGCCGCCTGCACGCGGCTGGTTCGCCTTCCAGACTCACTCGACCGAACGCGCGCAGCGGCACCGCCACCGGGAGGGCGTGAACCATTTCGTTCGCGCGCAGCAAGCGGCGCAGGGACACGGCCGACACCAGGTCGACGTCCTCCGCCTGCTTGGCGTCGCCGAGCGGTAGGTCCAGGGTTGGTGCACAGTCACCGACACCGATCCGGAGTACCGCGAAATCTGGGTCCGAAGGGCGTCGTTCCCACAGCCGGGACGTCCGGACCAGGGACAGCAGGCCGCGGGGATCGGGATGCACCCAGAACAACGACTCGGCCTGGTCGGCGGCTGCCGCCCTGACCTGTCGCCTGATCTGCGCGAGGTGTTCCTGGTAGGCGCGGCGTTCGCGAGCGACCTTTCGATTCCGCTCGCCGCCCACTCTGGCCAGGGAGCCGCCGGCCATGGCCAGGGCGGACACACCGAACATCACCCCGGCGGCGATCTGGGTGCCGCCTCCGCCGGCGGTGAAGATCAGCGCCATCGAGCCCAGACCGCCCAGAGCCGGCAGCATCATGAACCAGCTGGACGCACCGGTCGAGGTGGCGTCCGGCAGCGGAGGTGGGGGACGCACCTCGACCTGGCGCGTTACCGTCTGCGGCGGCGCGCTGCGAGGCGGGCGCCTGAACATCACAACCGCCACAACGGGTCCGCCTTCGAGGGTGAGCGTCGCGGAGAACGCGACGCAGGGTGATTGGCTGCCGCGACGCGTCAGCTGAAGGCCGCGACGATGCGACGCTGGGCTTCGGTGTAGTCGGCCGAGGTATTGGCCAGCCCGGTGACGATCGCGGTGAGCATGCGCGCCAGGTCGTCCGCGGCCTGCTCCCACTGCCCCTTCTGCACGAGATAGGCGACCTGCGCATCACCGCTCCAGCTCTGCACCAGCGGCTGCAGGTCGGCTGCGAGCCGGTCGAGCCTCGCCCGCAAAGCAGACAGATTCGAACTGAGCTGGGTGTGCGCGCTCTGCAGGGCAGAAAAACTCAGAGCAATGGAACTCTCTGTGGCGACCATCATCGTCCTAAGTAGAAATGGGCAGCAGGAATGACCGGAGGTGCCTGAGTTTCGGCGGAAGTGTGAAGAAGGCGCCGTCAGATGGAATTGGCCAGGGCCTGGTAGTGCTCGATCTGTGCCTGCTCGGTTCTGGCGTACGCGACATCGGTAGCCGACAATTTGTCGTGCATCGTCTGCAACGCGCTGTTGATCACGGTGGCGCGCTCTGACCATTTCCCGTGGACCTGAGCGAACGCGATGTTGGACCGCGCGCGCCAAGTGGCCCCGAGGGTGTCGACCTCGGACTGGATGGTGGACAACAGATTGCGAATCTCACCGGTGGCATCATCGATGGCCGCCAGCCCGCCGGCCATGGCGGCGGGGTCGTAACCCAGCTCGCCGCTGTCACCGGTGAGTATCGGTTCCGGGCTTCCCATGTCGTCCTCCCTCTGTCCGACCGTTGATTTCGCAGAAGCTAGCACCCGATCCCGACGACGCGAGCCGGCGCGAAATGCCCTGTGGACAACTCTCGGCACCGTCCCGACGAAATGTGGATAACTCGGGCAGGGACCTCGATCGGCCGTACCATCGGTGCCGGTATCGGGAGGAGGCAGACGATGGTTTTCGATATACCCGTGGGCCAGGCGTGGGCGATAAGGGTCGGTCGCGCGCTGAAGGCGTTCGCCCACGGCGTGCTCGACTGCCTCGAACGAGGCATTCGCGCGATCGGCAGAACCCGATCAAGGCGGACGTCCCTGTCAGTCAGCGGAACCAGCCATCTCGGCGCAGATGTACTCGGCGATGGCCAGCGACGAAGTCGCTGCCGGCGACGGGGCGTTGCGCACCATAGTGACGCGGTCGTGATGGGTGATCCAGAAGTCGTCGACGAGGTCGCCGTTGCGACGAATCGCCTGCGCCCTGACACCGGCAGGTGCGGGTACCAGCTGCGCGGCACGCAGTCCGGGAAGGTACGCGCGCGCCTGCGCGGCGAAGTACCGCTTGGACAGCGACCCGAACATCTCCCGCGCGCCCATCCGCCAGTTCTGCCGCGCCATCACCCGGAATCCGGGCCACGCGAGGATGTCTCGCACGTCAGCGAGGGACACCGTTCCACGTCGGTACCCCTCCAGGGCCAACGCCAGCACCGCGTTGGGTCCGACGTCGACCCCGCCGTCGATCCGGCGGGTCAGGTGGATCCCGAGGAATGGGTACCGCGGATCAGGCACCGGATAGACCAGGCCGCGCACTCGCGCCGCGGCGTTGGGCGTGAGCCGGAAGTACTCACCGCGGAACGGCACGATCTGCGGATCCGGATCTCCTCCAATGAGTGTGGCCAGCCGCGCCGACTGCAGGCCCCCACATACCACCACTCGGTCCGAGGTCATTTCCCCTGTCGTCGTTGCCACCACGACGCCGCCGTGGCCGCGCCGAATGTCAAGCACGTCAGCCCCCAGACGCACGATGCCGCCGCGGGTCGTGATGTCCGCGGCGAGCGCCCCGGCAACGGCGACGAAGTCGACGATCGCCGTCGACGGCGAATGGACGGCGGCAACGCCGGCCACCTCAGGCTCTATCCGTCGGAGCCCGGGCCCGTCGAGCATCACCACGTCACTCACCCGGTTGGCCAGCGCGCGGCGCTCGATCTCCGCCAGCTGGTCCCGCTCCGCCTCGTTCAGCGCGACGACGAGCTTTCCCACCGGATCGACGCGGATCCCGTTGGCGGCGCAGAATTCGCCGAGCAGGTCGCGCCCCCTGCGGCACAACTGCGCCTTCAGCGACCCAGGGGGGTAGTAGATGCCCGCGTGCACAACCCCGCTGTTGTGCCCGGTCTGGTGGGCGGCCACCCGCTTTTCCTTGTCGACCACGGTGACCGGTTCGCCGGGACTGTCGATCAGCAACTGCCGGGCGACGGCCAACCCGACAATCCCGGCGCCGACCACGACAACACTCATCCGCCATCACCGGACACCCACCCGGCTGGCCCGGTCCCATTCCTTCGACGCACTATCACTCTGTTCGCCCACGCATTCTTGCTCTCCCACGCCAGTTCACCGTACTCACCGCCAAGGCTGTCACCAGCGCCTCCGCCTGTGGCGCGCGGCCAGTCTTCATCGACGTGACATTCGAAACACGGCGAGTCGACCGGAGGCCTACGCTGCCCGAGAAGTCGACGGAGGAATCCGATCTCGAGCACTGCGGTGAGTGCCGCGGCGATGGATGGTCGCGGATGGCCACAATCGACCACGCCACGGCCGACGGCCGAAGCGGCACCATGCCGTACCCGGGCGACTCCGCCGAGCAGGACCCACGCACCACGACCGGCCACGTCAACATGGTGATCAGCTGAGCACGCCGCAGCCCTTCAACGCGGTCGGACGGCGGTCAGGATGACGACGCCACCACGTCGGGCATCGCGGTCTGAAGCCGCCGAACCCGGCACAGGGCCAGGCTCGCTACGATGATCCGGATCAGCCACATTGATAGGCCAGCTGGCCGACATCGTCGACAGACAGGCTGTTCCGGTCAGGGTGATCGCGGCGATGACCAGCGTGCTCCACCCGAGCTGCCGCGGAGCCACCACAACACGAACTGGCCGGGGGCGGGGCCGGCGCCGTTTGTCGTCAGCTCCGCCCAACCGATGAGGTGCTCGCCCACGAGCGGGCCAGGGCGGAGCCGGCGCCATCATCTTGACCGCGGCTCCGCCCACACAGATCAGGCCGCCTTCACCTTGCCGGTGGTGTTGTGCGGGTCGAGCACGTACTTGCAGGCCACGCCGGAGTCGAACTCGGCGTACCCCTCTGGCGCGTCCTCCAGACCGATCACGGTCGCGTTGACCGCGTCGCCGATCTGCACCTTGTCGTGCAGGATCGCGTTCATCAGGCCGCGGTGGTACTTCATCACCGGGCACTGACCGGTGACGAAGGAGTGCGACTTCGCCCAGCCGAGACCGAGGCGGATGGACAGCGAGCCCTGCTGCGCGGCTTCGTCCGCGGCGCCGGGATCGCCCGTCACGTACAGGCCGGGAATACCGAGCGCACCACCCGCCGCGGTGATGTCCATCAGCGAGTTCAGCACGGTCGCCGGTGCTTCACTGCCGGAGTCCTTGCCGTGCCCGTGCGCCTCGAAACCGACGGCGTCCACACCACAATCGACCTCGGGAGCCCCGAGGATCTGCTCGATCTGGTCGCGCGGATCGCCCTGTGAGACGTCGACGGTCTCGCAGCCGATCTTGCGCGCCTGTGCCAGTCGGTCCTTGTTCAGATCGCCGACGATGACCACCGATGCGCCTAGCAACTGTGCCGACACCGCGGCCGCGATGCCGACGGGTCCGGCGCCGGCGACGTAGACGGTCGAACCGGTCTTGGTCCCTGCGGTGTAGGCGCCGTGGAAACCGGTGGGAAAGATGTCCGACAGCATCGTCAGATCGGTGATCTTCTCCAGCGCCTGATCCCTGTCCGGGAACACCAGCAGGTTCCAGTCCGCGTACGGAACCAACACGTAGTCGGCCTGACCACCGACCCAGCCGCCCATGTCGACGTAGCCGTACGCAGACCCCGGGCGTTCGGGGTTGACGTTCAGGCAGATCCCGGTCTTCGGCACCGAACAGATGTGGCCGACCTTGACGAACTCCACACCCGGGCCCACTTCGATCACCTCGCCGGTGATCTCATGGCCGAGCACCAGTCCTTCGGGAGCGGTGGTACGCCCGCGAACCATGTGCTGGTCGGAGCCACAGATGTTGGTGGTCACCACCTTCAGGATGGCGCCGTGCGGGACCTTGCGTCCGACGTTGGCGGGGTTGACACCTGGGCCGTCCCTCAGTTCGAACGTGGGGTTAGTCGATCTCGTCGACGGACACCTTCATCGGGCCCTGGTAGGTGACGGCGCGGTTGCCGGTCATGGTGATCTCCTCTTCGTCGAGGTGATCCGCACCGGGCGGAACGGATCGGGGACGGGGCTGGTCGAGCCTCGCCACCCAGATCGGGAGTACCCACGCGCCCGGCCGGTCAACACCTCTTCGCGCAAGAAGCGAGAGGACACAGGGCATTCCAACCTTCCCCAAGAACAGGGTCTTGGGCGTCGACGCGTCGACGGCGCCTGAAGAACAGCGTCGACGGCGCCTGAAGAACAGCGTCGACGGCGCCTGAAGAACAGCGTCGACGGCGCCTGGAGAAC
>JBBQJM010000019.1:0-15937 GCA_038325895.1 Mycobacteriales bacterium | reverse complement strand
CCGGCCGGAAATCGGCCACCGCCGCGGCCATCACCACCGCGTCCGCACCGGCGGACAGTTCTACCATCGCTGTCTCCAGCTCGCGCGCGTCGGTGACGGCCACGACCGCGACACCGGGCGGCTCGAGCAGGGCCGCGTTCGCGGACACCAAGGTGACCTGGGCACCGCGCGCCGCGGCAACCAGTGCCAGCGCGTACCCCTGCCGGCCCGAGGAGCGGTTACCGAGGTAGCGGACCGGATCCAGGAGCTCGCGGGTACCGCCGGCGGAGATGACGATCCGGCGGCCGAGCAGGTCGGGGCGCAGCGCCTGCGGGTCGCGATGCAGCAGGTCGGCCAACGCCGCGATGTGCTCGGGCTCGGGCAGCCGGCCCGGCCCGCTGTCCGCGCCGGTGAGCCGGCCGACCGCGGGATCGATGACGATCACCCCGCGCGAGCGCAGCGTCGCGATGTTGGCCACGGTCGCCGGGTGGGTCCACATCTCGGTGTGCATCGCGGGCGCCATCAGCACGGGGGCCCTGGTGACCAGCAGGGTCGCGGTCAGCAGGTCATCTGCCTGTCCGGTGGCGGCGCGGGCCATCAGGTCCGCGGTCGCGGGCGCCACCACCACCAGATGGGTGTGCTGGCCGGTGGCCACGTGGGTGACCGCCGGCACATCGGTGAACACGTCACCGGAAACCGGATGCCCGGACAGCGCCTCCCAAGTGGCCACGCCGACGAACTTCAGCGCGCTGGCGGTGGGCACGACGGTGACGTCGAAGGAGTCGGCGCGCAGCCGACGGACCAGTTCGCAGGCCTTGTAGGCGGCGATCCCGCCGCCGACCCCGACCACCACGCGGCCGCGCAGGTCACCGGGCACAGGAACCCAGTCAGGCGCACTAACACCGCCAGGCACGGCACCGCAGCCGGACGCAGCGGACGCCGCTACGGCCGGCACATCGCTGCCGAGTGGGGTCACTCGCCTTCGGTGTGCTCGAGCAGGCCGGCGTTGATCTCGCGGAGCGCGATCGACAGCGGCTTCTCCTTGGGCAGCGGCTCGACCAGCGGCCCGACGTATTCGAGCAGGCCCTCGCCCAGCTGGGCGTAGTAGTCGTTGATCTGCCGAGCACGCTTGGCGGCGTAAATCGACAGGCCGTACTTCGAGCTGGTGCGGGTCAGCAGCTCGTCGATCGGCGGGTAGGTGATGCCCGCCGCGGCGATCTGGGCGGCCGTCGGTGCGGCGCTATCGGCTGCAGTGCTCATCGGCACAGGACTCCTGGTTCGTCGGGTGCACATGCGGCTCGGTGCCGCGCAGGGTAAAACTCGTACGTAGAGAACTGGCGCGTAAAGAACTGGCAGGTAAATAACCCGGCAGATAGAGAACTGGCAGGTAGAGAACGGCTCTGAAAAGACAAGATCGAACCCGGCCGATGACTGCCGTCCCCGCCGACCCGAACAGTTCGGTCGATCGCACTCAGCCCACGGGTGAACCTGGGCGCGACCCAGCCATCAACTGTACCAAGCCGGCGGCCGCGGACTGAACATCGGTGTTGACGACGGTGTGATCGAACTCGCGTTCGGCGTTCAACTCTTCGCGGGCGGCGAGCAGTCTGGCCTCCCTGGTCGCCTCGTCCTCGGTGCCGCGGCCCACCAGCCTGCGGGCCAATTCGTCGAACGATGGCGGGGCCAGGAAGATCAGCACCGCTTCCGGTCCGAGTCCGGGAGCGGCCCGCACCTGCCGGGCGCCCTGCACCTCGATCTCCAGCAGCACATCCTGACCGGCGGCCAATCGCTGTTCCACCGCAGCCCGCGGGGTGCCGTAGTGGTTACCGGCGAAGTGCGCGTGCTCCAGGAGTTGGCCCTGTGCAACGAGTTCGGCGAACTGGTGCTGGCTGACGAAGTGATAGTTCACCCCGTCGACCTCGCCTGGCCGCCGGGGCCTGGTGGTCACCGACACCGAGTACCACAGGCCCGGAATCAGCGACCGCACCCGGCTGAGGACGGTGCTCTTGCCGACTCCGGACGGCCCGGACAGCACGAACAACCGACCCCGGGACTCCGGGTCGGCCCGCCGGGAACTGGCGGAGTCCGACCAGGAACCGGTGGCCGCCACGGGAGGCTAGTAGCCGAACTCGTTCAGCAGCGCCTGACGCTGCCGCTCACCCAGTCCGCGGACGCGGCGGCTGGGCGCGATCTCGAACTGCTCCATCAGGGCCGCCGCGCGGACCTTGCCGACACCCGGCAGCGACTCCAGCAGAGCGGAAACCTTCAGTTTCGCAAGGGCTTCGTCGTTCTCGGCGTCGGCGAGAACCTGCTTCAGGGTGGTACCTCCCCGCTTGAGCCGCTCCTTGAGTGCGGCGCGCGACCGGCGGGCCGCCGCGGCCGTCTCCAGAGCCGCAGCGCGCTGCTCGTCGGGCAGTTGGGGCAGTGCCACGTCGGCCTCACTTCATCTTCGATGGTGACCCTGATGGGAATCGGGGTGGTGATGGTGATGGTGTTCTGTCGGGGAAGGTCATCTCGTAAGAGCACGAGCACGCACGCTGTCGTCGGGTCTGACCAGCGCGATCGCCGGCCACCGCAGCGGGCGGTGAACGGTCCGCATGCGAACCTACCCAGCCCCGCGCACGGCGGCAAACACCGCCCCAGGCGGCACTGATCGTCATGTACGCATCCTTCCCACAATTCCGGTGTCGTAATCACCGGACAAAAATTCCTCGTTCGCCAGCAACTCGGCGTGGAAGGCCAGGTTGGACTTCGGCCCCACGATGGTGAAGTCGGCGACGGCCTGCGTCGCACGGGCGAGCGCCTGCGCCCGGTCCGCACCGTGCACGATCAGCTTGGCCATCAGCGAGTCGTAGGACGGCGTCACCGTGGTTCCTGCGGCGTACCCCGCGTCCACCCGGATCCCGTCACCGGTCGGTTCCTGCCACTTTGTGATCGCGCCCGGCCCAGGCAGGAATCGCTTCGAGTCCTCTGCGTTGATCCGCAGTTCGATGGCATGGCCGGTGTGCGTGAGTGAGTCCTCGTCGAAGCCGGGATGCTCGCCCGCGGCGATCAGCAACTGGGCCCGTACCAGGTCGATGCCGAGCACCGCCTCGGTGATCGGGTGCTCGACCTGCAGCCTGGTGTTCATCTCCAGGAAGAAGAACTCCGCTGGGTTCAGCTCCCTGCCGTCGGCGTCCTTGGTCGCCGGGCTGACCAGGAACTCCACCGTCCCCGCGCCCTGGTAGTGCACGACCTCCCCCACCGTGCGAGCCGAGGCAAGCATCCGGACCAGCAGCGCCTCGTCGACGCCGGGGGACGGGGTCTCCTCCGCCACCTTCTGATGCCGCCGCTGCACGGAGCATTCCCGCTCGTCAACGGCCATCACGGTGCCGTCGGGCAGGCCGAGGATCTGCACCTCGACGTGCCGGACCCGTGGGAAATACCGTTCGATGAACACCGATGGATCGCCGAACAGCCGGCCGGCGAACGCCGTGACTTTCTCGTACTCCGCGGTCAACGCCCCCGGCGAGGTCACCACGGCCATGCCCATGCCGCCACCGCCGGCTGCGGCCTTGATCATCACCGGGTAGCCGATCTCCTTGGCGGCCACCGCGGCGTCCTCCGGGGTGCGCACCGGTTCTTCGGTGCCGGGTGCGACGGGCACCCCGGCACCGGCCACCATGTTCCTGGCGGCGACCTTGTCCGCCATCGCGGTGATCGCCTCCGGTGACGGCCCCACCCAGATCAGCCCGGCGTCGACCACTTGGCGGGCAAAGGCAGGGTCCTCGGACAGGAAGCCGTAACCGGGGTGCACGGCCTGCGCGCCGGTGGCCAGCGCGGCCTGGATCACCGCCGGCCCGTTGCGGTAGGACTGGGCCGGGTTCGCCGGCCCGATCAGCACGGCCTCGTCAGCCGCTGCCACGAACGGCAGAGCGGCATCGGCCTCCGAGTACACGGCGATGGTGCGGATCCCCATCTCCCTGGCCGTGCGGATCACCCGGCCGGCGATCTCCCCCCGATTGGCCACCAACAGCGAGTCGAACATGGCACATCCTTTCGCCTGGTTCGAGCGCCGCGCAGGGTCATTCGGGCAGATCGTCCCGGCAGAGGACCGCGACCGCCCCAGGGTAGGACTACCCGGTCACTGACCCGGCATACCGCCTCCACCCAGGGGATCGGCCCTGCTCGGATCGGCCCTGCTCGGATCGGCCCTGCTCGGTTCGGATGCGCCGGACGGCGGTCCGCCCGGCTCCGGCTGACCGACCGGATGGCGACCGGCGTGAGCCTGCCGCGGACCGACCCAGCCACTCTCCGACTCCGCCTTCCAGGTCGACCCGAGCTCCTCCTGGGCGAACTCCCAGCCTTCGCGTTTGCGCTTGCCGACCATTGAATGGCTCTTGCCGTACGCGAAGTAGACCACCACCCCGATGGCCATCCATACGACGAAGCGCACCCAGGTGATGGCCGTCAGGTTGATCATCAGCCAGAGGCAGGCCAGCACCGACAGGATCGGGATGACCGGCATGAACGGCACCTTGAACGAGCGCTCCAGATCGGGGCGGGTCCTGCGCAGCACGACGACGCCGATGGAGACCAGCACGAACGCGAACAGCGTGCCGACGTTCACCATCTCCTCGAGCACCCCGATCTCGGAGAATCCGGCGATCACCGCGACGGCCACGCCGACCCCGACGGTGATCTTGGCCGGTGTGCCGGTCTTCTCGTTGACGTGCGCCATCCCGCGCGGGAGCAGCCCGTCGCGGCTCATCGCGAAGATGATCCGGCTCTGCCCGAGCATCAGCACCAGCACCACCGTGGTCAGCCCGGCCAGCGCACCGATCGCGATCACCTTCGCCGCCCAGTCGACGCCGACGGCGGTGAAGGCGCTCGCCAGCGTCGCGGCGTCACCGTCGTGGGTGCCGTCCGGCAGTACCGGGCCCAGCTGGTCGTACGGGACCATCGCCGTCAGCACCACAGTGACCAGCACGTACAGCACAGTGACGATGACCAGCGAGCCGATGATGGCGCGCGGCAGGTCCTTCTTCGGGTTCCGGGTCTCCTCGGCGGCGGTGGCCACGATGTCGAACCCGATGAACGCGAAGAACACCAGCGACGCCGCGGTCAGCACACCGAACATCCCGAAGCTGGACGGCGCACCGCCGAGGACCAGCTGCAGCAGCGGTTGCTCCAGCCCACTGCTGGTGCCCTCGGCGGCCGGCACGCTGGGCGGGATGAACGGCGAGAGGTTGTCGGCGTTGAAGTAGAAGAAGCCGACCACGATGACCAGCAGCACCACGCCGATCTTGATCGCGGTGATGATCATGTTGGCCCGCGCGGAGAGCTTGGTGCCCGCCGCGAGCAGCCAGGTGATCAGACCGACGATGACCATGGCGCCCCAGTCGAAGTTGATGGGTCCGAGCGCGATGGTGGTGGTCAATGCCCCGCCGAACTGGCTGAACAGGTCGCCCAGGTACAGCGACCAGCCCTTGGCCACCACCGAGGCACCCAGCGCCAGTTCCAGCACCAGGTCCCAGCCGATGATCCAGGCGACGAATTCGCCGAGCGTCGCGTAGGAGAAGGTGTACGCCGAGCCGGCCACCGGGACCGTCGAGGCGAACTCGGCGTAGCAGACGGCGGCCAGCCCGCAGGCGATCGCGGCGATCACGAATGCGATCGAGACGGACGGGCCGGCCGTGGTCGCCGCGACCCGCGCAGTCAGGGTGAAGATCCCGGCGCCGATCACCACGGCGACGCCGAAGATCGTCAGATCCAACGCCGACAGGCTGCGCTTGAGTTTGTGACCGGGTTCGTCGGTGTCCTGGATGGATTGCTCGACCGATTTCGTGCGCCAGGCAGATGCCATGTCAGCTCCCAATCCGCTGTGTCCAGACCGCTGGGTCGATGCAGACGCCCGCCGAACAGGGCACATCACCGACGACAACAGCCTGAATGTGCCCGCAGAATCTATCGGTAAAACGCGTCAGAGCGACAGACCAGCAGGTTCGGGCAGGGCGTCGACCGCCGGACGGACTGGATCAGCCGGGCAGCCCGTCGGTGGCGCGGAAAACAGTGCCGTTGCCGGTGATCCACACCGGGCCGTCGGTCGCCGCGAACCACACCGAATGGCCGCGTGGAACGGTGATCTGCCCGCCGTGGGCGTCGGTGGCCACGATCTCGCCCTTGATGGTCAGCAGCACCTGCGGGCCCCGATGGGTCACCTCGCGCTTCTCGCCGCGCAATTCCAGCCGGGCCAACTTGAATTCCGGCGTGGGCGTCGGGTAGACCAGGTGACGTTCGGCGACCGGATCGCCCCGCAACACCGGCACGTCACCGGGCGCGAAGTCCAGCACCTTCATCAACTCGGGCACATCGACGTGTTTGGGCGTCAGGCCGCCGCGCAGCACATTGTCCGAGTTGGCCATGATCTCGATGCCGACGCCGTGCAGGTAGGCGTGCAGGTTGCCGGCCGGCAGGTACAGCGCATCCCCCGGCGCCAGCACGAACCGGTTCAGCAGCAGCGACGCGAGCACCCCTGGATCACCCGGGTGGCGCTCCCCCAGCGACAACGCGGTGCGGTACTCCAGGTCGAATTCCGACGCGAATCCGGCACGGACCTTCTCCACGCACGCCGAGAGCACATCCGCCAGCAGCGGGCCCAGCTTCGCCGGCGGGATGGTGATCATCATGGAGAACAGCGCCCTGGTGCCGTACTCGTCGGGTTGGCCGGACAGCACCCCGAGGTAGTGGTCCAGTTGCGGAACCTCGAGCGCGCTGAGCAGCCGAACGGTGGCCTCCGGCTCCCGGAACCCGCACAGCGCGTCGAACTCGGTGAGCGCGCAGATCAACTCCGGTTTGTGCGAACTGTCCCGGTAGTTGCGGTTGGCCGAGGTCCGTGGGACGCCCGCCGCCTCCTCCGCGGCGAATCCCCGGGTGGCCTGCTCGACCGACGGATGGGCCTGCAGCGACAGCGGCTCGTCGGCGGCCAGGACCTTGAGCAGGAACGGCAGCCGCGCGCCGAACAACGAGTACGACGGCTCACCCAACATGCCGATGGGGTCCTGGGCGATGAGATCCGCCAGGGAGCGTTCGCCGCGTTCGTCGACCAGCGTCGAGGAGTCGGCGGGATGCGCACCGACCCACAGCTCCGCCTGCGGGTGTGGTGAGGGGCTGGGCGCCCCCAGGAGTTCGGCGATCGCGGTCCGGGAGCCCCAGGCGTACGGCCGAATCCGGTTGTGCATCAGCTCCACGAACCGGGCTCGCTCTCGGTCCAGGGGAGCGGCGCGCCCGCCGGCGACACGTGCTGAGCATTGCGCCCCGGGCGTCCCAGGCCGTCGGGCAGGTCCGCCGGCGGGCGCGCCCTGGTGGCCAGGCCAGCGTAGACGGCGGTGAAATCGAGCCTGCTCATCAGCAGCACGGTGGAGGCGAAACCCTCGACCTCTGCCTGCTCGGGGCCGGCCGGCGCGGCCGCGTCCGGTTCCGGGAGTTCGTCACGGCCGATCCGGAACGCCCTTGGCACGGCGGCGTCCAGGGCCGCCGAGAACCGGGACGTTTCCGCGGTGGCCTTCGTCGACGGCCCCGTCAGCAGCACCGCGCTGATCCGCTGGCCGGGTTCCTCGCCCTCGTCCTGGAAGGGGTCGTAGAACACTCCGGCCGCGGCGTCCGGCGGCGCGGTCCTGGCCAGCAACGCTGGCGACGCGACCGCCTCACCGGCGGTCAGCACGGAGGCCGCGATCCCCGCCAGCGTGCCGAGCGACCGGCGGGCGTACCCGGCCAGCGCATCGGCCACCGGGTCGGTGCCGATCAGCAGCGGGGTACCTGCCGTCAGGTGTTCGGCCAGCGGCAGCGCGGGGTTGACGAAGAACTCCGAACTCGGGTGACATGCCAGCGCCATCGCGTCCAGAAGCTCGGCCACGCCCTCGAAATCCGGCCGGGGGAGCTGGCCGGCGGCCGCGGCCACGGACTTCCGCAGGGTCTGCGGGGCCGGTCCGGCCAGCGACTCGGTGACGGAGACCCTGGGCTCCAGCAGGTTGCCGCCGGCAGCGTCGGCCACCGGGCCCTCCGCCGACGACCGGACGAAGACCGAGGCGCCGCGACGGGCGGCGACCGCGGCGGCCCTGGAAGCGATCATGTCGTCGAGACCGGCGGCGAAGACCACCACCACGTCCAGCGGGCCGACCCATGCGGGCAGGCTGGCTGCGCCGACGACCGGCGCCTGCGCCTGCTCGCCCATCAGTGCAGTGAGCAGTGCCGCGTCGACGGTCGCGCCGGCGCCCACCACGACGAAGGCGCGCGGCCGGTCCAATGTGCTCAGCCCGGCCAGTTGTTCGGCCGCGGAGCGTACCTGCGCGCCGGCCAGCGCAGCGGAGGGCAACAGCGAACCGGTGTCGGCAGCGGTCAAGCTGGCCGGGTCGTGCAGGTCCGCCGGCGCGTCACCGGAGCTCATCGGCCGGCGGCGGAATCGGGGGACGGTCCGTCTCCTGGAGCGGTGGCCTCGTCCAGCAGCAGCACCGGGATGCCATCCCTGATCGGGAAGACCCGCCCGCATTCGGTGCACGTCAGGCTGGCTGCAGTCGGATCCTCCGGGCTGCCCAGC
This sequence comes from Mycobacteriales bacterium, assembly GCA_038325895.1. Classification (GTDB taxonomy): domain Bacteria; phylum Actinomycetota; class Actinomycetes; order Mycobacteriales; family Nakamurellaceae; genus Nakamurella. The sequence continues at coordinate 7,383 of JBBQJM010000019.1, read as the reverse complement.
CGCAGCGGTGCGTGGTGCTCGGCCGGACAGGCCAGCACCTCGAGCAGTACCGGGTCCAGGCCCTGGGGATTGGCCGTGTGCGGCCGACCGATGGGGGAAGGGGCTGGTGACGGGGTTGGTGACGGGGTTGGTGACGCGGTTGGTGACGGGACTGCGGAGGCCATGACGATCCTTTCGTGGGATCTGAAGCCACTTCAGGAACGGATGAGGGCGAGGATCTCGTCACGCAGCGAAGCCATGGCGACCGGGTCGGGGGCCTCGACGTTCAGCCTGAGCAAGGGCTCGGTGTTGCTGGCTCGCACGTTGAACCAGCGCGCGCCCGGGATGCTCGCCGTGATGCCGTCCAATTCGTCGACCTCCCCGTCGTGCCGCGCGGCCCAGCCGCGGATCTCCTCCAGCTTGCCGGGCACATCGGCCACCGTGGAGTTGATCTCCCCGGAATCGGAGTACCGGGAGTAGGCCGCGACCAATTCGGACAGCGGCCCCGGCTGCTCACCGAGCGCCGCCAGCACATGCAGCGCTGCCAGCATCCCGGTGTCGGCGCGGAAGAAGTCGGCGAAGTAATAGTGCGCCGAGTGCTCACCACCGAAAACCGCTCCCGTTGACGCCATTTCGGCCTTGATGAAGGAGTGACCGACGCGGGTGCGCACCGCCACCCCGCCGGCTTCGGTGACGATCTCCGGCACCGCGCGGGAGGAGATCAGGTTGTACAGGATGGTGGCGCCCGGGTGCCTGGTCAGTTCCCGGCCGGCCACCAGCGCGGTGATCGCGCTGGGCGGGACCGGTTGGCCCAACTCGTCGACCACGAAACACCGGTCGGCGTCACCGTCGAAGGCCAACCCGATGTCGGCACCGGTGCGGACGACCTCGGCCTGCAGGTCCACCAGGTTGGCCGGATCCAGCGGGTTCGCCTCGTGGTTGGGGAACGAGCCGTCGAGTTCGAAGTACAGCTCCTCGGTGCGCAGCGGGAGGCCGTCGAAGACCCCTGGCACCGTGTACCCGGCCATGCCGTTACCGGCATCGACGACCACGTGTAGCGGCCGGATCCCGGACAGGTCGACCAGCGAACGCAAGTAGGCGGCGTAGTCCGCCAGCAGCGTCCGTTCGGTGACCGTCCCGGCCAGCGGGGCGAGCTCGGGGGGCGCGCCGTCCAAGATCGCCTGGGCGTGATCGCGCACCCGCGCCAGCCCGGTGTCCAGACTGATCGGCACCGCCCCGGCCAGGCACATCTTGATGCCGTTGTACCGGGCGGGGTTGTGCGAGGCGGTGAACATGGCGCCCGGCAGCTGCAGCGAGCCTGAGGCGTAGTACAAAAGGTCCGTGGACGCCAGGCCGGCCATCACCACGTCCAGTCCGGCGCCGCTGACACCCTCCGCGAACGCGCCGGCGAGCTCAGGTGAGGACTCCCGCATGTCGTAGGCGATCACCACGGCCGGCGATCGGTCGGCGACGAAAGCGCCGAACGCGAAACCGATCGCCCGCGCCGCGTCGGACGTCAACTGGGTGCCGACCAGCCCGCGGATGTCATAGGCCTTCACGATGGCGTCGAGCCGGATCGGGCTGCTCCCGGCTGACCCGGCTGACCCGACGGAGCCGACCTGACCTGACCCGGACGCGATGACCGCATCACCCACCGTGGTGCTCCTGACTGTTCGGGCGGTCGGTGACCGTCTGGCTCACCGTTGCGGAAGGCTCGTCCCGACCCGTGAGACGTGCGAAGGCCCCCGGGTCAACGACCGTCAGCCGTCCATGTGCGCAGACACTACCGGCGCGGACGCCGGCCAACGATCGGCGCGATGGCCCATCTGGTGTGCGCGAGCGGCAGTCGGCTGCCTGCTGCGCTCCGACCGCAGCAGCGATGGGCACCATCGACACAGGCGCGGCGATCGGTGGCGGTGGTGCTGTGGCGTCAGGACTCCGGGCTACGCAGCACCCTGAGATGCCCCCGCCGACCAGTGCTGGCGGGCGCGGGCTCTGCGCTCCGATCGGCCCGGCCCGCCTCGCGGACCGCGTTGGCCAGCGCCTCCAGGTCATCGGACATGCTCGCCCGGTCGGCCAGTTCGCCGTCCGGGCGCACCACTTCCCAGCCGCGCGGCGCGGTCAACGTCACCGCGTGGGTGGCGCACAGGTCGTAGGAATGCGGCTCGGCCGCAGTGGCCAGCGGGCCGACGACGGCCGTCGAATCGCGGTAGGCGAAGGTCAACGTGGCAACGGCAGGATTCGTGCAACCGCTCCGTGAGCAACGCCGCAATCTAGCCACTGCGGCACGATAACGCGCCCCGACCGGCGTGGCGGTGGCGGCGCGCCGTCAGGCGGTGACGCGCTGCGGCAGGCGGTCACCGGTCTCGATGGCAGGGCGCGGGCGCCGACTCCTAGACTGACCCGGTCATGGCTGGTCATGAGTCCGTCCCTTTCCGGCAGGCCCGCCCGTCGGCGCCCGGCCGGGCACCTCGGGTGCGCCCGGCCCTCCCCCGCCGACCCGTCGCACTGCCCGTGCCGCCGGTGTCGGCGCGCCGCGACCGGCGCGGCCGGGGTCTGCGCACCCCGTTGCTGCCGGACAACCTGCCGGCGTCGCGGACCCGGGCCGAACAGTTCGACCAGGCGGTGCTGGAGGCGGTCGCCGAGCTCGAGCTCCAGTGGCCGGGGCGGCTCGACGCGCTGGAGTTCGCGGTCGACGAGGTGCCGATGGTGCCGGCCGACGGCCCCGAACTGCCCGCCCCCGAGGTGGTGCTGGACGGCGGAGTGCCGCTGTCCCGGTTCATGCCGCCAGGTATCGACGGCAAGGGCAGGCCGACGAAGGCGCGGGTGGTGGTGTACCGGCGGCCCTTGGAAGCACGGTCGACCGACTCCGGGGATCTCACCGACCTGGTCTCCGAAGTGCTCGGCGAGCAGCTCAGCGCTGTGCTGGGCGAACCCGGGACGGACGGCGCGGGGCCGTAGGTCGCGGGGTGGGTCAGGCTGGATGACCAGGCGGAGGGCCGGTCAGCTGACGGTGCGCAGGGCGGCCGCATCGTCCAGCCTGACGATGTCCTTGCCCAACGGGGCAAGGGACACCGGAATCATCTTGAAATTCGCCAGCGCCAACGGGATCCCGATGATCGTGATGAACAGCGCGAGCCCGGTGACGAAATGTGCGATGGCGAGCCACAATCCGGCAAAGAGAAACCAGATGACGTTGCCGATGAAGGACGGCGCACCGGCCATCGGCTTGCTGACCACGGTGCGGCCGAACGGCCACAGCGCGAAGCCGGCGATCCGGAACGAGGCGATGCCGAACGGGATCGTGATGATCAGGATGCAACAGACGATGCCGGCCAGCACATAGCCGATCGCCATCCAGAATCCGCAGAGCACTACCCAGATGATGTTGAGCAAGAACCGCATGCCTGCGACGGTAGCGGGCGGCGGTACGCCGACTGGGCGATCGTGGCGGGGTTCACCCGGCCGTGGCCCGCGACCGCTCGCGGCGGCGGTCCTCGGTCGTCGGCAATCGTCACTACGGCGTCCACCGGCCGGGACCGCATCTCTCAGGGGAACCGCCGGGCAGCTGTGCACAGCCGTGCACAGCCTGCGCACAGCGCAACAGTCCCGCGACACCGCTTTTCCCGGCGGTCCACTTTGCGTGACAATCCTGCGGAATGCTCGAAGGGGACGAATCGGGACGTGTTTCTTCGCTTCCCGCGCCGTTGGGGTGACGACACCGGTGTCGTTGCGTGGTTGAGCCGAACCGGTCGAGCGCTCTCGTTCACCGGTTGCTGGATTGACGGGCGGAGGGTTGGGCGCTCAGGCTGATGGGGATGATTGCCGACACGGAACGCCACGCAATTGAACATGTCGCACAACGACTTTCGCGGCACTTTCCCGCAGTCGACCCGGCCGTCGTGAGGCGGGTGGTCCGCGATATGTACCACCGGTTCGATGCCCATCCGACCCGGGAGTTCGTGCCCATCCTGGTGGAGGAAGCCGCCCGCGACCGGCTCACTGTGATGCCCGGACATTCGCGGGCTCGCCCGCAGGCCCATTCGGCCGCGCGGCCCTGATCGCGACCGCACACGCGGATTGCTCGGGATCCGCGCTCGGGTCGGGAGCCGCCCCGGGTGACGAATGGCCCGTCGGAACGGTCAGCCGGCCGCGCGTTTGAGCCGACGCCGCTCGCGTTCGCTCAGACCACCCCAGATGCCGAAGCGCTCGTCGTGCGCCAGCGCGTAGGACAGGCACTCGGAGCGGACCTCGCAGCCGGTGCAGATCTTCTTGGCCTCCCGCGTCGATCCGCCCTTCTCGGGGAAGAACGCCTCGGGGTCGGTCTGCGCGCAGAGCGCGCGTTCGTGCCACTCCGGTTCGACGCCGTTGCCCCGCTGTATCGGCACGACCTGCATGGAGGTCTGACCCAAGCTCGTCATGGACCTGTCCTTTCCGATGGAGCCACACCACGCCCCTGATGTTCGTGATCTGGCTGCCGGTGTCGGCGATACGTTGCTGGCTTGGAACCCTCCGGCTGTTGCCGGTGACGGGCTGAACGAGAACGACTCGGCGAATGACACCGATGTGATTACACAGGTGTGTCCCGCCTCTCGTCAAGCTCTCGGGGGTGCTATATGCCTGATGGCACCAGGTTGACTCGATGGAGGCGTGCTGCGGACCGCTTTCGTCACCACCGGTCACACTGGGGGCGTGGCGAACCGAACGAGCGGGAACTGGATCTTCCCAGCGGTGGTGGTGGCAACCGCAGGGGCCGGCGTCGCCGCCCAGCTCGGCGCGACGCCCACCGGGGTGTGGGTGTTCCTGGTGGTGCTCGGTGGCTGGGTCATCACGCTGTGCCTGCACGAATTTGCGCACGCTCTCGTCGCGTTGGCCGGTGGGGACACGTCGGTGCGCGCTCGCGGGTATCTCACCCTGAACCCCGCCCGGTACACCGACGTCGCCTACAGCGTCGTCATCCCGATCGTGCTGCTGGCGGTCGGCGGGATACCCCTGCCGGGTGGCGCGGTGCTGGTGGAGCCGGGGCGGCTGCGCCACCGCTGGTACGCCAGCCTGGTGTCCGCCGCCGGGCCGGCGACCAACCTCATCGCCGGAGTCGTGCTGGCGATCGTCGCGGCGCCGCTGGTGTCAACCTTGGGCGCAGCGCTGTCCTACCTCGCCCTGCTGCAGTTCGTGGCGGCGGTGTTGAACCTGCTACCGGTGCCGGGCTTCGACGGATTCGGGCTCCTGGAGCCCTACCTTCCGCCGCGGTTCAAGGAGGCGATCCGGCCGCTGCGGCCCTGGCTGCCGCTGGGCGTCTTCGCCATCCTCTGGTCGGTGCCGGGTGCGAGCAGCTGGATCTTCTCCGTTGGCACCCAGCTGTTCGATCTGGCTGGCGGCAATCGGGTGCTGGCCGGGATCGGGTCGAGCCTTTTCCGGTTCTGGTCCTGACGTCCGTCGATTCGTGGCGGGTGATCCAGCGTTCGGGCCGCGCTCTCGGCCTGGCCGGCTTTCGTTCCCGCCCTCACCGGTGATGCGGGCGCCCCACCGGCCGTCTGGAAGGATCCTCAGGCGTGAAGATCGCCGTCCTTGCCGGTGGTGTCGGTGGCGCCAAGTTCCTGCTCGGGGTGAAGGCCTACCTCGGCTGGTCACCGTTCGGGCCACCGTCACCGTCGGCCGACACCTCGGACACTTCGGACACGTCAAACCCGGCAGCCCATCGGATCACCGCCATCGTCAACACCGCGGACGACATCCGACTGCACAACCTGCAGATCTGCCCGGATCTCGATTCCTGCATGTACACCCTGTCCGGCGCGGCCGATCTGCACCGCGGCTGGGGCCGGGCCGGCGAAACCTGGACCGCGTCGGCCGAACTCGCCGCCTACGGCGCGGAGGCGCCGTGGTTCTCGCTGGGCGACAAGGACATCGCCACCCACCTGGTGCGGACCCGGATGCTGGACGCCGGCTACCCGCTGTCCATCGTCACGCAGGCGCTGTGCGAGCGGTGGCAACCCGGCGTGACGTTGCTGCCGATGACCGACGAGCGGGTGGAGACGCATGTGGTGGTGCCCGACCCGGAGCCCTCGATCGCCGCCGCCGAGGAGGCGGCGAAAGCCGGCGGTCCACCGCTGACCGCGCTGCATTTCCAGGAATGGTGGATCCGCTACCGTGCCGCGCTGCCGGCGCTGTCCATCACACCGATCGGCGCCGCCGACGCGAAACCTGGCCCTGGGGTCGTCGAGGCGATCCGCGAGGCCGACCTCGTGCTCGTCGCGCCGTCCAACCCGGTGGTGTCCATCGGCACCATCCTGTCCGTCCCCGGCATCGCCGATGCGCTCCGCAGCACTCCGGCGCCGGTGGTCGGGGTGTCGCCGGTGATCGGCGGCGCCCCGGTGCGCGGTCACGCCGACGCGTGCCTGGCCGCGATCGGAGTGGAGTGCTCGGCGCAGGGCGTCGCCCAGCACTACGGAGCCCGTCGCGGTGGCGGTGGCGGTGGCGACAGTGACGACGGTGGCGGTGGTGGTGGCGGCGGTGGCGGTGGTTTCGGTGGTGGTGGTGGTGTCGGCATTCTGGACGCCTTTCTCGTCGCGGAGGAGGACACCGCGGATGTGCCGGGGGTCACCGTGCTCTCCCGCCCGTTGCTGATGTCCGACCCGGACGCCACCGCGGCGATGGTCGCGGCGTGCGCGGAGGTGGCCGGTGTCCGGATCTGACGGTGTGCCGGCGTCCGGGACAACCGGTGTGCCGATGACCGAGACAACCCGGGTGCCGATGTCGTCGACGACCGGGGAGCCGACCCCCGTCGGGCTCGCTGCGGAACCAGCCGGCGTGCGCATCCTCCCCGTCACCGGGTTGCCCGAGTTCCGCCCCGGCGACGACCTCGCTGCCGCGATCGCGGCAGCCGCACCGTGGATCGCCGACGGTGACGTGCTGCTGGTGACCTCCAAGGTGGTGTCCAAGGTGGAGGGCCGGCTGGTGGCCTCCCCCACCGACCCGGACGAGCGGGATGCGCTGCGCCGCGCGCTGATCGACGAAGAGACGGTGCGGCTGGTGGCGGAGGTGGGCCGGACCAAGATCGTCGAGAACCGGCTGGGCATCGTCGCGGCGGCGGCCGGGGTCGACGCGTCGAACGTGCACGCCGACGAGATCGCGGTGCTGCCGACCGATCCGGATGCCTCGGCGGCGCGGCTGCGCGCGGAGTTCGCCCGTCGCGGGCGGGACGTCGGGGTGATCGTCACCGACACCCAGGGCAGGGCTTGGCGTACCGGCGTCACCGACGTGGCCATCGGCGCGGCCGGGGTGGTGGTGCTCGCCGACCACCGCGGCACCGTCGACGCCTTCGGCAACGAACTGGTGGTGACCCAGGTCGCGGTCGGCGACGAACTCGCGGCCGCCGGCGACCTGGTCAAGGGGAAGCTGGCC
>JBBQJM010000018.1:0-16165 GCA_038325895.1 Mycobacteriales bacterium | reverse complement strand
GCGGGCACCGCGAGAACTGCCCGCAGCGGCGTAGACAGGTAGTCGCAGTGACCGGCGAGCGGACTGGAACGCCCGGCGGCGCCGTGCTGTTCGGGCGCTACGCCTACCCGCCGAACGAGCTCGGCTACTGCGGTCCCGACGCGCACGCGCAGCTGCTGGAGCAGGTCGCGGCACACGCCGACGACGGCGACCTGCGCCGCCTGGTCAGGGGTTTCGACGGCGCCTGGCCGTACCTGGAACTCATCGCGGGCGCCGCCGGGATTCCCGATGCGCTCGATGCCAGGGTCGTCGAGGCCTACTGGGTGGGCAATGAGCTGCTGGATCGGGTCGGTCCGACGGCGATGGGCCTGTCGATGGACGACCGGTTCCGCGATCGGGTCGGTCGCCGGGCGTTCGACCGGCTCGTCGACGCCGTGCCCGCGGGAGCCCTGCCGCATCACAGTTTTCACGTATTCGGCGTGTACCCGTGGCTCGGTCTGCTGCGCGGGGGCCGGGTCGACGAACCGCTGCGGGTGCTGGACCGCTGCCGGATCCGTTGGGGTCGCGTCGTTGCGATCACCGGTGACGGCAATGCGCGGGTGATGTCACGACCGCTGGCCTGGGACGGCCGCCGGCTCCAGTTGGATGCCCCGCGGGAGGAGATGGCGATGCTGCGCCTGGGCGGGCTCGGCCTCAGCGGACAGCTCCGACCGGGACAATGGTGCGCGCTGCACTGGGACTGGGTGTGCGACCGGCTCGACCAGCGGCAGCTGACCGCGCTCCGCCGGTACACGCTCGGCCAACTCGACGTTGTGAATGCGCAGGCCTTTCCCGCACCCGCAGCGGTACTCGCGTAGCCCAATGCTAGACAATGCGAGGCCGCTCCACCCGACTCCAATGTTTGGCTAGAACGCACCGCCGCGCACGGCACGACCCACAGCCCCGGGTCTGCGGGCCGTTCGGCGCTGGAGGCGGAGATCAAGGACCACGCAGCAGTCCTGACCGAGCTGACCGCCCGGATCGCGCCGCAGCTCCGGCACCGGGGGCTGCACGGGGATGAATGTTCTGCATGTTCGGCGGAGTCAACCGCCCGCCCGGGCATACTCCCCCCAACCACTATCCGAAGATCTCGAGGGTTCCACTCGCGGGCGGCAATCGGCCGATCCGCTCCAGCAGTGCGGCCGCGTCGTAGCGGTGCACGGTACCGTCTCGCGGTTCGCTTCCCTGGTGTCACTGGTCGTCGCGGTGACGTGGATCAAGTCGCTTGTCGTGCCCTCCCGGGCTGGGCTTTCCCTGCGGACGGCTCCGGCATCTCCTGTCTGGTGGATTCCCGTTTTCCGGCCGTCGCTCGGCGAAAATGTGATGTGGCAGCAACGCTTGTCACTCACGGCGTTCTCGGTCACGGACTCCCACGCGTTTCAAGCCGACGGTTGATTCCGACCATTGATGGTGTCGGCGCAGACATCGACGAGGTGGTGCGCCAGCTTCCGCACGGACGGGAAGTCGAACAATTTCTCCGGCGGCACCGGCGCGCCCAGAGCCGCCTCGAGGTCGCCGCAGACACCGAACACGCCTGTCGAGTCAAGGCCCAGATCAGTGAACGAAGCATCGATGTCCACTGCTGCCGTCTCCGGCAGGTCGAGATGGTCGCACAGGCTGCGGCACACGGCGGTGCGGATAGCCCGTTCGGTGATCGCTGTCCGGTCACTCATCACGGCCCTCTGACGTCGTCGCCGGCTGCGCCCGGGAGTGCCACTCCGCCATCGGCGTGAACCCACCGTCCACGAAACGCTGGCGGGTAGCACGCCGTTGCACCTTGCCGCTGGTGGTCTTCGGTACCTGCCCCTTACCGACCAGGACGATGCAATCCAGCTGCAGCCCATGAACCTCCGCGACGGCCTGCCTGATCGCGCCGAGCACCTCATAACGGTTGACGGTGCTGTCGAAGCAGTCCAACTCCTGCACCAGGACGACCCGTTCCTTGTCCTGCTCCAGCATCGAGAAGGCCACGCCGGCACCCGGACGGAGCGCGGCATGGCTGCGCTCGGCGGTGTGCTCCAGATCCTGCGGGTAGTGGTTCATGCCATTGTGGACAATGATGTCCTTAACCCGGCCAACGATGACGAGCGTGCCGTCCAGCAGCGCGCCGAGATCGCCGGTGCGCAGGTATCTCGTGTCCTCCCCGACGACGCGAGCGCCGAAGGTTTCCTCGCTCTCCATCGGACGGCCCCAGTACCCTTTCGCGACACTTGCTCCACTGACCCAGATTTCGCCGACGGTGCCGACCGGACAGGGTCGGAATGAGGTGATGTCGACGATCCGCACCGAAATGCCGTGGGCGCTGCCGTCCCCGCACCCGACGGTGTCGATCGCCGGGTGTCCAGCCGCGCGCACCGCAACTCCGTCCCGGCTGAGCCGCCGTGGATCAAGGGGAATCACCGACGGTTCACGACGGGTGTAGGACAGCGAAACCGCGACGGTGTTCTCGGCCAATCCGTACACCGGCATCATGGCCGCGGTGTCGAAATGGTACGGACCGAAGCGCTTGGCGAACCGGTCGATCGTGCTGGCTCGCACTGGTTCGGCGCCGTTCATGGCGTGTCGCAGGCAGGACAGGTCGACGCCGTCCAGGTCGGAATCCGAGGCACGGCGGGTGACCAGGTCGTATCCGAAATTGGGGGCGACCGTTTGCGCGGATCTGGTGGCACTGATCGTCTGCAGCCAGAACGCCGGACGCCTGATGAAGGCCTGCGGCGACATCAGGTGAACGCTCATCCCGGACCAGATCGATTGCAGGACAACGCCGATGAGACCCATGTCATGATAGAGCGGAAGCCACCCGGTCATTGACTCGCCCTCGACGGACCCGAAGGAGCGGGCGATCACCTCGACATTGTGGGCGAGGTTGGCATGGGTCACCATCACACCTTTGGGCTCGGACGTCGATCCCGACGTGTATTGCAGCAATGCCAAATCGGCGCCCTGGACATCTGGATCGCCGATGGCGGCCTCGGCGGACGCTTCGACCTGCTCGGGGAGCACCACGAGGCGACCGTCGAGGGCTCCGGCGTGTTCGCTGTCCTCTCGCAGCCACCGGACCAGTTCCTCATGGCAGATCACGGTGCCCGGGTCACAGTCGATCAGGACGTGCCGCAGTCGAACGGAGAAGGCCGCAGCAGCGCGGGAGGTGTACATCGATGGAGTGAGGAAGGTGATGGCCGTGACGCCGGCCATCCCACAAGCATAAAACGCCACCACGTAGTCGATCTCATTCGGCAAGGCGATGAGCGCGAACCGCTCGCCACCCGGCGAGGGGCGGGTGGCACGTAGCCGTTCGGCCATCGCGGCGGACCTGGCGACCAGGTCCCCGTAGCTCAGGTCGTCGACCCGGCCCGGACCGGTGCGGAACGTCAGTGCGGTGCGCTCGCGATGCCGGACGGCGCGATCGACCAGCCGATGGACGATGGATGGTGCTTCGGACAAGGAAGACGACAAGGAAGACGAGGAAAGGGACACGGTGTAGCCCTCCGGGAGTGGCTGCCGTCAGGCAGCGTCGGTGAATGTCGGGTGCTTGGTTTCAGGGGTGCGCCGGCAGCGAAGCATCGCCACGGCGCGCCGCCCCTGCGTTGCGGATCGTGCGGGTGCGGCTGGGGATACGGTTTCCTCCGGCCTCGGCCGAGCTAGCGCCGGTGCCTGCCTCGAGTGGCAACCAGCGCGACCGTCGTCCCGCCCTCCTGCCGTGTGTGCCGGCCCGACCCCGCCGAGAGAAGCTCGAGGTCCCGCGGCGCTGACACCGACGAACCCGCCGGCGCCGATACTGGAGCATCGGCCGTTGCATACCCCGCAATCCCCGACGCCGGATCGGCCGGGTGGGAGGCGTCCGGGGCCTTGATTCCGCGGGGAAGCAGCAGCGCGACGAGCAGCGCACCGGCCGCCGCAATCACGGCGCACCACACCATCGACACGCTCATGGCGTGCGCAAAGGCGTCCTTGCCGGCTTGCAGGAGCGCCTCGTCCGTTCCTCCGGGCGCGGTCGCCGCCTGCGCCGCGGCTTCGCTGAGCGAGTCGCCCGCCCGGCCCGCTCCGGTCAGACCGAACGACGAGGAGTAGGCCGCCGAAAGCACGCTGCCGATGACCGCGACACCCAGCGCCGCACCGAGTTCTTGGACGGTGTCGTTCATCGACGAGACCAGCCCTGAACGCTCGGTCGGGGCCGCGCTCATGAGAGCGTCGTTGGCCGGCGCCTGGCTGAGACCCAATCCGATGCCAACCAGGACCAACGCGCCGGCCAACGGCAGATAGCCACCGTGGGGCGCGAAAACCGCCATCACCGTGACGCCGGCCGCCACCACCAGCAGGCCGAGCGGTACCGCCACGCGGATCCCCAACGTCTTGGCGATCAGCGGGGACAGCGGCGACACGACCATGATCGACAGTGCGACCGGAAGGAACGCGACTCCGGCGTGGAGTGGGGAGTACCCGAGCACAATCTGGAACTGCTGGGTCATCACGAACAGCGAACCGGTCACCACGAACATCAGCACCGCCATGGTGCCGCTCGCCCCGAGGAAACGGCGGCTGCGCAGCAGCTTCAGATCCAGCATCGGATGCCGGGCGGTCGCCTGCCGGAGCACGAACAAGGCGAGCAATGCGGCACCGGCACCTGCGGCGCCGAGCACCACGGGAGAGGTCCACCCCTCTCGCGGCACCTCGATGATGGCGTAGGTGATGCCGACCAGACCTGCCATGGACAGCACGGCGCCGGGCACATCCGGGCGGTGGGCCCTCGGGTCCGACGACTCGGGGACGAGCAGGGCCACTCCGAGCACTCCCACGACGACGACCCCGACGTTGATCAGGAAGACCGAGCCCCACCAGTAGTGGTCGAGCAGGAAACCGCCGAGCAGCGGGCCGGCCACCACACCCAGCGCGGTGACGGCGCCCCACACCCCGATGGCCTTCGGTCGCTCCTCCGCGGAGAAGACCTGAACCAGGATCGACAGGGTGCCCGGCATGAAGAACGCGGCACCGGCACCCATCACGCAGCGGGCGATGATCAGCGGGGTCGGGGTGCTGGCGAAGGCGGCAGCGGCTGAGGCGAAGCCGAAGATCACCAGGCCGAACAACAGCATTCGTTTGCGGCCGTAACGATCGGACAGGCTGCCCGCCGTCAGCAGCAGGCCGGCGAGGGTCAACGAGTACGCGTCGATGATCCATTGCAGCTGGCTGCTGGTTGCATCGAGGTCGACGGCCAGCGACGGCAAGGCCACGTTGAGCACGGTCACGTCGATGGAGACGACGAACACCGCCATGCAGAGCACCGCGAGAATTGCCCACCGGCGTGGGTGTCCCTGGTTCATGGATCCTCCTCGGACGAGGTGACTAGTACGACGTTCGAGTCGAACGGTACATTGATCGAGTCAACTTGTACAGCGTTCTATTACTGTTACTTTGTACGAGCGGCGCGGGTAGGATCACTCCATGACGGTGAACAGGTCCTCACTCGGTGCGGCGTGGGCACCCTCGGCGAATCGGCAGTCGGGGCGTCAGCCGTTGACCCGCGAACAGATCGTCCAGGGCGCCATCGAGTTCCTGCGGGAGCGCCCGTTGGAGGAGCTGACGATGCGCCGCCTCGCCAGCTACCTCGGTACCGCAGCCACCTCGCTGTACTGGCACGTCGCGAACAAGGAGCAACTGCTGGACCGGGTGCTGGACGAGATCTTCGGTGAGGTTCGACTGCCCCCACCCGGCGATGAATGGGAGCAGGACATCCGTGCGGTCTCCCGCGATCTCCGCCGGGCGTTGCGCACCCTCGGTTCGGCGGCGAGCATCGTGGTCAGTCGGCCCATCATCGGTCCGCGTGCCCTGATGGTGATCGAGTACCTCCTGGCCACCCTGCGCCGCGGAGGGCTCTCGGACGCGGAGATTCCTTTCGTGTACGACCTGCTGGCCAACTACGTGATCGGCAGCGTGCTGGTGGAATCATCCTGGCTCGGATCGGTTCAGGACGCCGAGCCGCAGGCGCGCACCGACGACATCTCCGACTACATGGCCACCCTGCCTGGGGCGGACTACCCCACCCTGGTGGAGCTCGCCCCGACGCTGTTCAGTCACGGCGAGGACGAGAAGTTCGAATTCGGTCTCGATCGCCTGCTGGACGGTATCGCGCGCGACATCCGCTGACGGTGCTCGCTCAGTCCCGGTGGACCCGCGGGATAGCCGCGAGATCCGTTTCAGCTGAGGGACAATCCAGCGACCGCGGCAAGGGGAGTCCTGCCGCGTGGTCGCCCCTGACCAGGTCGCCGCCGGCGGGGACGGCGGCTGGGTCGCCGCCGGTGTGCTGAACTCGGTTGTGGTTGTCGACAAAGACCACCCGTGGCAGCAGCGACCGCGCCTCGGCGTCGGACACCAGGGCATAGCCGATGATGATGATCAGGTCACCGGGGCTGATCAGCCTCGCGGCGGCCCCGTTCACGCACACCACCCCGGACCTCTCCGCACCCTGGATGACGTAGGTGGACAACCTGTTTCCATTGTTGATGTCGACGACGTCGACACGCTCGCCCGGCAGCAGATCGGCCGCCCGCATGAGGTCAGCGCTCAGCGTGAGGGAGCCGACGTAGTGCAGATCGGCCTGGGTGACGACGGCACGATGGATCTTTGATTTCAGCATGGTGCGGTACATGGGTCCTCGCAGTCATTGCGCCGGCGGGTGGTTGTGGCCAGTTCGGGTCGTGCTTGTTCGCTCACTCGACGCGGATGGGTTTCGGACGGGCAGCACGCATCCTGCGGTCTCCGGTTCGAGAGCCTCATCATGAGAGATCGTCCTGACCCCCCGTCGGATTCATCTCGGCAAAAGAAATTCGGAACTTGCGCGTGAACTGAATCAACGACGCCCTGGCGGCAGCGCGTCGTCCATGCGTTGCCGCAGGCTCAATGGCCTCATGTCGGTCCACCGCTCACTGATCACCAGAAGGCACTGCGCCCTGGTGCCGACCTCCCCGGTCGCGGCCCAGCCGGCAGGTGGGTGCCGGTCGGCCGGCCACACCGAGTACTGCTCTTCGTGGTTGATCACCACTGACCAATCGGGATCGGCGGTGGCCGGCTGCGGGGCGCTCACTGGTTCTCGCCCGCCGGCTTGGTGGCGGAGAAGGCGAACAGCAGAATGAGCACCGACGAATCGCTCCGGGTCATCCAGTCGTCCACCGCGTCGGCGAGTTCCTCACATGCGGCGGCGGCTACCGGGTTGACCTTGACCATCACCGCGGTCCGCGACCGGAAGTCGAGTTGCGAGGCGAGCCTGGCCATCCCGTATTCCTGGCTGGAGATCGCGATGGCATCGACTCGGATGTCCGTGAAGCCGGCGCCACGCAGCAGACGAGGCAGATCCCGTCCGATGAATCGGTTGCCGCCGCGACTCGTCTGGAGCTCCTGCCTCAAGCGGAGCACCTCGTCCAACGCAGGCAGCTGCGGATCGGGGTCGACCATTCCCCAGAGGGCGTCGTCGACATCCACGATCGCGATCCGTCCGCCCGGGCGCAGCACGCGGAACACCTCGGCGAGGGCCGCCGCGGTGCCGGGCACGTGCTGGAGGACCAGCCGGGCATGCGCCAGGTCGAATGACTCGTCCGGTAGACCGGAGGCCAGCGCGGAACCGTGCACCAGCGCCACCCGTGGGTCCTCGCCGAGCAACGCCCTGGCGTGGTCGATCAGGTGCTCTTCCAACTCCAGGCACGTCAGGGACCCGGTTGGCAGGTCCTCGAGCAGGAGTCGGCTGATGAAACCCGGGCCCGACCCGAGTTCCAGCACGTCGGCGCCAGGCCCGAGACCCAGCCCTCGTAGCAGCCGGACCTCCTTGTCCCAGGAGACGGTGGCTTGCGCGCTGAGTCGCTCCAGTTCGGTTTCCGGATGCGGGTGCTCACCGGGCAGGTAGTAGGAGGTCAGACGGTCGGTCGACACGTGCGTCTCGGTCATCGGGGGGCTCCTTGCTTGTGCGGATGGTGGTGGTCGTGATGCGGGTGCCCATCGACGACCCGGGGCATCGCGTCGCCGATGGGTCGCGACGGTGCCCTGTCCGGTGGCGGCAGGTAGCCGGAGCCGGCGAAATAGTCCAGGTAGGTGCGCAGTAGCCGCGTATCCAGGGCGGGGCAGTCGATCCCCGTGCCGTCGAGTTCGGCGCGGGTGGCGCCGCCCCCGTGCCGAACATCGCCGAAGCCACCCTCGGCGGCGGACTCCATGACACTGAGCAGGGGATAGGCAGCGTTGGTCGGATCGGCACTCACCCGACCGAACCAGTCATCACGGCCGACGGGCGCCAGCGTCCACCCCGCGTCACGCACGCGACCGAACAGCTCGTCCAGCTGCATCGGCCGGGGGTTGACCTGATGGAAGACCCGGCCGATAGAACTCGGGCGGCCGGCCAGCTCGAGGATGGCAGCAGCAACATAGTCGACCGGGACGATGTCGACCGGTGCCAGCATCCCTGCCGGGTGGGCGCCGACCTGAACGCAGCCCTTCACCACTCGCCAGAGCAGATCGTCGTTCTGACATACCCCGGTGCGCGAATCGCCGGCGATCCGCGCCGGCCGGTGAACGGTCACCGGGACACCACCCCGGCCGGCCAGTCGGACGATCTCCTCCGCCACCCACTTGCTCTGCGTGTAGCCCTGCCGCAGCGCGCCCGGGGGGCCCGTGGGGTCGGACTCCACCAGTTCGCGCCCGTGCTCCGATGCGCCGGCGAACACCCCGACGGTGGACACGTGGTGGACCGCGGAGCCACTGCGGGAGGCGAGCCGCAGTATCTCCCTGGTGCCGCCGACGGTGGTGGGGCTCAACTCGTTGTACGGCAACACCAGGTTGACCGCGGCACCGCAGTGATAGATCGCCTGCACTGTGCCGGCCAGGTCGTCGTACCGCGCCGCCTGCAGCCCCAGCCGCGGTCGGGCAAGGTCTGCGGGGACCGCCCGAATCCGGTCGGCGTATCGCTCGGACCACAGCTGATATCGACACAGGACATCTTGTACCCGGTGCCGGCCGGCGGCCTCGTCGTCGGCGCGGACCAGGCAGTGCACCGTTGCCGCAGTGCGATTCAGTAGCTGGCGGAGCAGGAACGCGCCCAGAAACCCGGTGCTTCCGGTGAGCAGCACGTCAGTCTCACCACCCGGCATGGCCGGCACGGGGAAGCCGGTGATCCCGTCACCCAGCCAGACCTCGGACGCGAGATCTCTTGCCGCGCCGAGGCTGACACCACCCGACGCGGCCAGGTCGAGGGCACCGGCGACACCCTCGACGGTGGGCTCGGCGAACAGCAACCGGAGCGGCAGGACGAGCCCGAGTTCCTCACGCAACCGGAACACCAACCGGGTGGCCAGCAGCGAGTGGCCACCGAGATCGAAGAAGTTGTCCCGTACGCCGACCGGCTCCCGGCCCAGCACCTCGGTCCACAGCCGGGCGACACGATGCTCGGTCTCCGTCCGTGGCGGGATCACCCTCGCGCCTGCGACGGTCGCGGACGTTGTGGGGGCCGGCAACGCTGCACGATCGACCTTGCCGTTGACCGTCAGCGGGAGTGCGTCCATCGTCACGAGGGCGGCCGGCACCATGTACGACGGGAGCCGCTGGGCGACGTGAACCCGCAGCTCGTCGATGGCGACCTCGCGGCCTCCTTGGCTGACAGCGGCGTAGCCCACCAGCTGTCGGTCCGCGCCCAGCGCATCGGTGGCCAGCACCACCGCCGCGTGCACGGCCGGGTGCTCGATCAGGGCCGACTCGACCTCACCGGTTTCGATCCGGTAGCCGCGGATCTTGACCTGATCGTCCGAGCGACCCAGGTACTCCAGCTCGCCGTCGGCGGTGGTGCGGGCCAGATCACCGCTGCGGTAGAGCCTTTCGCCAGGACGGCCGTACGGGTTCGGCACGAACCGGTCGGCAGTCCTGGCCGGGTCGGCGAAGTAGCCCCGGGCCAGCCCGGGGCCCCCGACGTACAGCTCGCCGGTGACACCGATCGGCACCAACGCCAGCTCCGCGTCCAGCACGTACAGCTGCAGGTCGGGCAATGGTCGACCGATGGGGCTGCGGCGGGCCAGCGCGACATCAGTTCCGGTCAGCTCCCTGGTTGTCACGTGGATGGTCTCGGTGATGCCGTACAGGTTGACCAGGCGTGGACCCGCGGTGGCGTGTCGGGCGAACCAGTCACGCAAGGAGCCCGGTTCGAGCGATTCGCCCCCGAAGAGCACCACCCGCACCGGCAACCGGTTCGGGTCGCAGTGCGAGTCGACCAACGCCAGATTGGCGAAGGCCGACGGCGTCTGGTGCAGCACGGTGACGCGCTCCGCGCACAGCAGATTGTGGAAGGCCTCGATGTCCCGGCCAGTCTCCTCGGGGACAACGACCAGCCGTCCGCCGTGCAGCAACGCGCCCCACATCTCCACGACGGACACATCGAACGCGACGGAATGGACCATCGTCCAGGTGTCGTTGTGATCGAACACCAGGTGCTCACAGTCGGCCAGCGCGCGGAACATCCGCAGCACCTGCCGATGGGCGACGTGGACGCCTTTGGGGATTCCGGTGGAACCGGAGGTATAGATGACGTAGGCGGCCGCGTCAACGTCGAACTGTTGCGCTGCAACCGGTTCGGCAAGCACGGCCAGGTCTTCCGGCGGTTCGTCCAGCAGCACCAGCGGGCCGTCGTAGTCGGGGAGCGCACTGACCAAGGAGCGGCGGGTCAGGAGCACTTCGGGTTCGGCGTTGGCCAGGATGCGGGCGAGTCTCGCGGGCGGATAGATCGGATCCATCGGCACATAGGCGGCTCCTGCCTTGAGCACGCCGATGATCGCCACCACCGCGTCGACGCTGCGCTCCAGGAACAGCCCCACCAGCCGCTCCGGTCCCAGCCCGGCCACGCGCAGTCGGTCGGCCAGTTCGTCGGAGAGGGCGTCGAGCGCGGCATAGGTCATCCGGTCATGACCGCAACTGAGGGCGATGGCATCAGGGCGACGCCTGGCGTGCCGGGCGAACACCTCGTGCAAGCACTCGGTCAAGGGGTAGTCGGTGCGCTGCCGCCCGGCGGTCAGCAGGGCGGCGATTTCGGCGGGGCTGCACAGCGGGAGCCGGGACAACCTGGTGTGCGGCGCGGAGATCGCGCCGTCGAGCAGCACCAGATAGCCGTCCAGCAACCGCCGGGCGGTGCTCAGGTCGTACAGCTCGCTGTCGTACTCCATCGTGGCGACCCAGCAGTCCGCTCGCCGGGTGATCAGCACTTGCAGTTCGAAACGTGCTGTGCCGTTATGGGTTTCGAGCACAGTGCCGTCGAGACCGGGCAACCGGAGGGTGACCGACGGTGAGTTCTGCAGCACGAACATGGTCCGGAACAACGGGGCCAGGTGGCTGTCGCGGTCCGGGCGACGGTCGGCGACCAGCCGCTCGAAGGGCAAGTCCTGATGCGCGAAGGCGCCCAGGCAGCTGCTGCGAACCCGGGTCAGCAGCTCGCTGAAGGTGGGGTTGCCCGACACATCGACGTGCACCGGAAGGGTGTTCACGAACAGCCCGAGCAGGCCTTCGGTTTCCACTCGGGTCCGGTTCGCGATCGCTGTTCCGATCACCAGCTGCTGTTGCCCCGTACGCCGGTGCAGGAGAGCGGCGTACGCGGCCAGCAGCACCATGAAGGGGGTAGCCCCGACCTGCCGGCCGACGGTGCCAACGGCACCGACCAGCGCGTGCGGGACCGGCACGCTCACTCGGGCGCCCCGGTAGGACGGCTCGTCTCCGCGGGGTCGGTCGGTGGGGTGCTCCAGTGCGGGAATGACGGGCGGCAGCCGCTTGCGCCAGTACTCAAGATGGCGCTGCGCGACCGGTGAATCCGCTTGCGCAAGTTGGTCCCTGACGAAATCGGCGTACCGGTAGGTCAGCAGCGGCAGCTGAGCCGGCGGCCCGCCGGCGAGCTGGGCGTACAGCTGGCCGAACTCGGCCAGCAGCACCCCCATCGACCAGCCGTCACAGATCAAGTGGTGCAGGGTGACCGCGAAGATGTGGTCGGTCGGCGACAGCCGCGCCAGCGCCGCCCGCGCCAGCGGTGCGTGCTCCACTGGGATCGGGGTTCTGGCCCGCTCGTCCAGCCAGTCCTTCACGGCTGGGTCGTCGTCATCAGGGCCCGCGCCGGTCAGGTCGGTGATCGGCACCGGGATGGACGCCGGCGTGCCCACCCGTTGGACGGGTACCCCGGACACCACGTGGAACGAGGTGCGCAGCGCGTCATGCCGGCGTTGGAGTTCGGCCAGCGCGGCGGCCAGCGCGTCCACATCGAGATGACCGGCGAGACGCACAGCGAGCGGCACGTTCTGCAACGCCGTTCCGGGCACCAACTGCTCGGCGAACCACATCCTTTGCTGCGCAGAGGAAAGTGGGTATCCCGGCGACGGCGGTGAGATCCGGGCAACCGTAAGCGGCGGCTGGAACGCGGAGTCGATGGTCACCACATCACCTCCTGATCAGCGCCGGCACTTTGCTGGACGAGGTCTGCCATCCGCCCGATGGTCGGATCGTCGAGAAATTGGTCCAGCGGGACATCGACGCCGAAGGCGCGATTCGCCCGCGACACCAGCTTGGTCGCGATCAGCGAGTCGCCACCGAGCTCGAACAGGTGCGCGGACGCCTCGAGCGCCGGCATGCCCAGCAGTTCCTCCCACAGCCGCGCCACGCGACCGCACAGGTCGGGAGCCTCCTGGCCGATGACGGCCGCAATGGCCGGCGCGACGGCGTCCTGCACCGCGGTGTGCACGTCGTTGGCCAGGTCGGCCAACCCGGACAGCAGAGAACGGGCAGGGACCGGGTGCGGATCAATATCGGGTGGGTCGATCCAGTGCCGGGTGCGTTGGAACGGGTAACCGGGCAGCGTCACCACGCGACCGGTTCCGACGCCCAGTGCGCCTGGGTCGACATCCACCCCGAACTGCCACAGCCGGGCGGCCGCACCGAGCAGGCTGCGGTTCCCCGGAGTGCGCTGCCGCGGACTCGGGATGCATTGCACCGTTGGCGCTCCCGCGCCGATCTGCAGAGCGGCGAGGCGACCGAGCGTGTGCCCGGGGCCGACCTCGAGCAGGACCGGCGCGCCGGCCGCCATCACGGTGGCCAGACCGTCTCCGAACCGGACCGGGCGGCGCAGCTGCTCGGCCCAGTACCTCGGATCCCGGGCCTGTGCGTCGGTGATCCAGGTGCCGGTGACCCCGGAGACGAACGGCACCGACGGCCGATTCAGTTCGACCTCCGCGACCAGGTCGGCGTACACCTCCACGACGTCCCCCAGCATTGCGGAATGGAAGGCGTGTGAGGTGATCAGGCGTTGCACGGGAACATCGCGGTCGCGCAGCAGTGCCTCGACAGCGCTCACCGCCGGAACCGGACCGGACAGCACGCATCGATCGGGCCCGTTCACTGCGGCCAGGCTGATCTGGGTGTCGCAGAGCGCCCACGCCTCGTCCTCGGTCAGTTCGACGGCCAGCATCGCCCCAGGCGGCCGCCCGGCCATCAGCCGGCCACGAGCGCAGACCAGCCGCAGCGCGTCCGGCAGCGCGATCACACCCGAGACGCAGGCGCTCACCCACTCGCCGATGCTGTGACCCAGCAACGCCACCGGCCGCACCCCGACCGATTGCCACCAGCAGCTCAGGGCGTACCCGACGGCGAACAGCGCCGGCTGTGCGAGTGCGGTGTTCACCAGCGGGTCAGCGTCGCCGGGCGGCCCCGGGTGGACGAGCAGGTCTGTCAAGTCGACACCGAGGAGCGGGTCGAGGATCGACAGGCACTCAGCCAGCCGATCGGCGAACTCCGGCCGTGACCGGGCCAGTCCCGCTGCCATCCCGCGGAACTGGCTGCCCTGGCCGGGGAACAGGAAGGCCACCGTGACGTTGTCCCGGGTCTGCGACGGCTCGGCGGCCGCAAGCAGCGCCGAACCGTCCGCCGGGTCGGCACACACCACCGCCACCCGATGGGCGAACCGCCGGCGACGGTGCAAAGTTGCCGCGACGTCCGCCAGGTCGGGGGCGGCCGGCGATGCCAGCACCTCGGCGAGCGCGGCGGTCGCCGCCCGGGTTGCCGGGTCGGAATGCGCGGACACGCCCAGCACGTGGTAGCTGCCGGTGGACCGTGTGTCGTCGACGGTCAGGGCAGCGGTCCGCCGCGCCGGGTAATCCTGCGCTGAATCGTCCCGCGCCGAATCGTCCCGCGCCGAATCGTCCCGGGCCCAATCGTCCCGGGCCGAATCGTCCCGCGCCGAATCGTCCCGCGCCCAATCGTCCCGCGCTGAATCGTCGCGCGCCGGGTCACCTGTTGCCATGGCCTGCTCGATGACCAGGTGCGCGTTGGTGCCGCCGACCCCGAACGAGCTGACCGCAGCCCGGCGCGGACCGTTGCCCAGCCAAGGCAGGGTACGGTCGACCACCGCGAATGCCGAGTCGGGCCGGACCCGGGGGTTGGGCCGTCGGTAGTGCAGGGTGGCCGGGATCTGTCCGTGCCGGACCGCCAGGACTGCCTTGATGAGGCCGATCACACCGGCAGCGGCGTTGAGGTGGCCGATATTCGATTTCACCGAGCCGATCGGCACCGAACCCGTCCTGACCCCCGCCCGGGCGTACACCTCGTCCAATGCCGCCAGTTCGATCGGGTCACCGACCGCGGTGCCCGTCCCGTGCGCCTCGACATAGCCGATCGACCCGGGGCCGACGTCGGCCGCCCGGTAAGCGTCGGTGATCACCTCGGCCTGACCGTCGACGCTGGGCGCGGTGAAGCCCACTCGTCGCGAGCCGTCGCTGTTCACGGCGGTGCCCCGGATGACTGCATATATCTGATCACGGTCGGCGATCGCATCTGTCATCCGCTTGAGCACGACGACCCCGGCGCCGCTGCCGAACACGGTGCCCGACGCAGCTGCGTCGAACGGCCGGCAGTGCCCGTCCGGCGACAGGATGCCGCCCTTTTCGTACACGTAGCCCCAGTCCTGCGGCACGGTCACCGAGGCACCGCCGGCCAGCGCCACGTCGCATTGGTAGTCCAGCAACGATTGCGCTGCCTGCGCGACCGCGACCAGTGACGACGAGCAGGCCGTCTGCACGGCGACCGCCGGCCCGTCGAGCCCGAGCTTGTAGGCCACCCGGCTGGCCAGGTAGTCCTTGTCGTTGCCGTGCAGCAAGCCGGCTGGGTACTCGCGCAACAGGTCTGCGTGGCTCAGGTGCGGCAGCAGGTTCAGCAACAGATAGGTGTTCATGCCGCAGCCGCCCCAGACACCGATCCGGCCGGGTGGCCGGTCGGGGTCGGTGGCCGCGTCGTGCAGCGCCTGCCAGCACAGCTCCAGAAACAGTCGGTGTTGCGGGTCGGTCTGCGCCGCCTCCCGGGGCGTCATGCCGAACAGCCCCGCGTCGAACTGCTCGATCCCGGTGAGCCGACCGACGACCGGCACGTGGCCCTCCGGTGCGCGGGCGGGCGTTGCGACCCGTTCCAACGACTCGACGCCGTCGAGCAGGTTGCGCCAAAAGGCGGCAACGTCGTCGGCGCCGGGCACCCGGCAGGCGATCCCGACGATCGCAATGCGCTCGACCGCGTCGTCGGGGACGTGGCCCTCCCCCGGCCAGGTGACGGTGATTGCTGTGTCCAGGGTTTCGGTGATGCGATCAGCCACGGTCGTGCCCATTCCGGAGTCTGCGGCGGCGGGCAACAACCAGCGCCCGCCGGGCCGAGTCGGTCGCGTTCGTCCTGCGATCGCCAACAGCGGGTCTGGTCGGGCCGGGCCCGGTGCGATCCGGTGGCCCGCCTGTCTCGATTCCGACCCCGGAGCGCGCATGGTCGATCGCCCGAGCCAGCGCGGCGACGGTGGGATGACGGAACAGATCGACGACCGGAAGGTGGACCCCGAGTTCATCCTGTAGCAATGCCTGCATCCGAACCACCAGCAGGGAATGCCCTCCGAGATCGAAAAAGGTGTCGTGTCGACCGATCTGGTCTATCTGCAGCAACCGCCGCCAGAGCTCGCCAAGCCGCTGCTCGGTGCCGGCCAGCGGTGCCAGCCCCGGTTCGCCGGGTGGCCTGATCACCGCCGCCGCCGACAGCCGGTCGCGGTCCACCTTGCCGTGCGCGGTCAGCGGAATCGACGAAACGGGGACAATGCTGGCCGGCACCATCGAGCTCGGCAGCAGGC
>JBBQJM010000017.1:0-16422 GCA_038325895.1 Mycobacteriales bacterium | reverse complement strand
CCGGCCCAACAGCACATCGACCAACGCATCGGCGCGGCGCTGCTGCATCGTCCGGGTATCACCCGGGTCAGCCACCGCGGCGATCGCGGTGAGCACCCGGTCGATCGCCGCGGCGTCGAACGACGACAACGCGGCCGACAGGAAGCTCACCCCGTCCAGGTCCGGGCGCACCGAGACGTACCGGTCGGCCAGCGACCGACCGATCCGTTCATCTTGCTTGTCCGGCTCGACCCGGGCCACGAACTGATTCAGCCACCGACCCAACAGCTCGCCGGTCTTGCACACCGCGACGTCCACGACCACCGCGTTGAGCAGCGCCTTGGAGTTCTCCCGGACCAACCGGCCCAGGGTCCGGCTGATCCGTTCGGCCTTGTCGTAGGTGATGTCACCGGCCTGCCAGGCATCCCACGCGTCGGGGGTGTCCGCAACCGGCGGGCGATCACCATCGTCCGCTGCACCGAGTATTTCGATTCCTTCAGCGCCATGCTGATTTCCGTGCAGGCGAATTCACCCGCCTTGTACCTGGCCTCCACCCCCGCCGCCTCTCGGTCGGCGATGACCCGCCGATCACACACCGAACGGGTCTCGGCGAATTCCATCATCAACGCCGCGCACCGCGCCTGAGCCCGCGCCAACGCCCGATGACCGACCACCAACTCGTCGATCAACTCGGCCGCTCGGCGAGCGTTCCGGTCGGTCAATCCCTCCATACCAACAACGCTACAACAGGGGTACGACACTGCACCCTACAGCGACAGGTGCTACCCGACAGCCTGTTTCGCCCCAGCACCGACTCCGCTAGTGCATCACGGTCGCGCCATTCCCGGAGGTGCTCTGTACCGAGGGCTACCCACCGACTCTCGGCGAGCCGGGGCGGGGGCCCACTCGATACCAGGTCAACAATTCTGCCCTGCCCGACCGTGGTCGCACGGATGAAATTCTCCCGGGAAACGCGTGACCAATGACGTACTGATCTTGCGAGAATTCCCGCAATCTCCTTGGATTTCCGGCAGGTACTGACTTCCTCGGCGGTCCGCCCGTTGGGAGCATGTGCGGTAAACGCCCGTTGGTTCGACAGACCCTGACGAGTTCCTTGCCGCCGGCCCAGTCGGCACCGGGCGGCGCCCGCATCAATGAGCGGCGCGCCCTGTCGAACCGGCGGCGCGCCCTGTCGAACCGGCGGCGCGCCCTGTCAAACCGGCGGCGCCCCCGTCATGCCGGCGGCCCGAGAGTCGACCAGCCGCGAATCAACCAGCACGCGGAGCGACGGTCGGCTCGCATCAACCAGCGCATGTCAACCGGCAACCCGCCCGGCAACCGCCGCGCAGAACGCCACCAACGCCGCGGTGACTTCCTCGACGATCGGAACCATGTCCGGGTAGTCGGGGTGAAAGCTCTTCGGAATCGAAGCGCGCTCTGGTCCCCATTCGATCGTGTACCCGAGCACCCTCTTGCGGGCGCTGTCGAGGAAGCTTCGCGAGTATGCGGTGTCATCGGACGTTCCCGACGTCGGATACAGACCCACCGCGCTCTTGACGCTGTACCGGCGGCCGTGAGCGGCACGGATCGCGTCGGCCATGGTGGTACCAAGGCCGATCAGTTCCTGGAGATCGGCGATCGACAGATATTCACGGTACTTTTTCGGATCCCCGCCCGGTGTGCTGTCCGGGATCCCACGGGCACCGTCGTACGCCGCGTTGCGGAAGTTCATCTCCGGATCTGTCGTCTGATTGTCGTCGTCGCCCCAGTTGTACAGAATGTCCTCACCGAATGAGTGGACGTCGATGAAGTAGCCGACGGTGGGGTACCGATCGAGCAACCAGATGACGTTCTGTGTCTCGGGCTCGGAGGACGCGGTCGGACCACGGTAGATCTCGCTGCAGGGGTCGGTCGATGTCATCACCGGCGCGGCCGGACTGAACTTCTTCGGATAATCCCAGAGGAATTCGTAGTTGCGGTTGACGTCAACTCCCGGCCCGCTGCCGCCACCGACAGGGCAGACCGGCGATGGACTCCGCGCCGGTCGCCGGTTCTTGCGCCACATCGGGTCGACGGACATCGAGTAGCGCCGGCCGTCGGGGTTGGCTTGCGGGAAGACGACGATGTCCAGCGTCTCGACAATTCCACGGATCTCCGACGCGGTGAAGGACTTGCCACCGAGCGTCATGCCGGTTCCGGTCCGGTACGAATCGGTGATCATTTGTACGAAGCGAACGAGAATGTCCGAGCTACCCCATTCGCGCGCATGTACACCGCCGAGCAGGTAGATTCCTTCGGCGGCCTCAGAGCCTTCTGAGTCCAGATGCACCCGTATGGCCGTACTGGTCCGGCCCCCCCAGGTCGGATGCGGCAGATGAATCAATTCAGTCAAGTGCGGATTGCTCTCGGCGGCCAGCTCGATGGCGGATTCGACCTCGTCGACATTGAGGTAAGGCATCGACGTCAGTCCTCTGCTTGTGCGCGGAATCGATTGCCTCGGCCGACCTGATCAAGGCTCGACCTGGCATCCTCGTCGACGTCCTCGTGCTCCTCCACGCGATAGCCGGCTCCGCGGAGTCGACTGATCATCTCTTCGTCTGCAACGGCGGACACCCGTTCCCCGTCCGCCACCTCACGAAGGGTCTGGGGGTATACGCGCAGGCCGTGCACGCGCACCAGATCCGCCATGGCTTCCCGATCCTTGCCCTGCACGGTGACGTGATAATTCGCCATCTCCGCCCTCCGTTCGGTCGCCAGGTGACCACATTGCGTCAGGGCCGGGTCGCCGGCGCCTTGCCTAATTCAACAGCTGCTGTCCGGTGTCGTTCATTGAAAGGACACCAGAGTGGCTCCGCGGTCGGGTAATCTTCGGGCGTCCGCATCCGCGTCGGGGTCGATGGCAGGCCCGGCGCGGCGCGGTTCTCCGCCGCGTGGTGACCGGTGCCCAGGGGGGCCTGGAATGAAGCTTTTCGGACGTCCGCGAACCGCCGTATTTCCGCTGCCGGAATCGTTGCGGGCGGACCTGCGAACGGCGATCGAGTCTGCTCAGCCAGAGGAGTCGGCATTGCTGCGGTCGCCGTCGGGCGAACCCGCATTGCTGCTGCTCAACTCGTTGATATCCAACGACGAGTCGGTCTCCGGATTGGTGTACTGCATCGATCCGGTCACCGGGGCGGACGGCTATCTCGCGCTGACGGAACGGCGCCTGCTCTACGCCCGCCGGCCGGAAAGCGGCCAGACGGAGGTCATTTTTATCGCGTTCGATCAAGTTTCTGAGATCTACTTCCGGAGCGGCTTGGCGCGGATTGAATTCGGCCCTGAGCCCCACGTCGTCACTGTCGGCTTTCCGCACGGCGGCCGGTACACCCGGAGATTCGGCGAGCAATTGGATGCCGCCGCAAAGGCGAACAATCCCGGAACGGCGTAGTCGGCCAGACCTTTGGGCCGGCAGCACGGGGCTGCGGATCATCCTGACGTTGTCCGACCGTGACCCTTCCGATCGACAGGCTCACCACCAGACCGGATCCGATCGTCCTGCTGTTCGGCAACCGATCGGGTGGTGGTCGGCATCGCCGTCGTGCTGGCCACCACCGCCGGGACCTGATGCCGCGCCACCGCCGAACCCATTCCGCCCGGATCCCCGCGCGGTCAAACAGCACTTCGCGCGCGTCCCGTCCGCATCGGCAGGACCCTCGCAGGACGCACTGCTAGCAGCATGCTTGCAATAGCAAGCACTCGCGCGTAGGGTTGTGGTTGTCAGGGGTGTGGTGCGTTCCGCGAACGGATCCACAAGGCACTACGCGGCGCGGGCAGGAGGTGGTGTCGGTGGACCTCAATCCTGTGCTCACCCCGGTGCGTGACCTCGGCGAGTTCATCCGGGAGCAGCGCACGGCGGCACAGATCTCGGTGCGGGCGCTGGCGGCGAAGGCCGGCGTGTCCAATCCGTACCTGTCGCAGGTCGAGCGAGGCCTGCGCCGGCCGAGCGCGGAGATCCTGGCGCAGATCGCGCACGGTCTGTCGATCTCCGTCGAGACCCTGCTGGCCAAAGCCGGCATTCTCGAAACACCTGAAGCCCCAACAGTTGTTATCGCCATCAGGGCTGACGAGGTGCTGACCGAGCGGCAGAAGTCGGCGCTGGTCGACATTTATGCCGCCTTCCGCAAGGAAGCGGCGGCAGCCGCAGCTGCGTTGGCGACACCGGTCACCGACGCACTGGCCGCCGCAACCGAATCCGCCGAGGTGACCACCGCGCCCGTGCCGCCGACGGCACCACCACCCACCGAACGTGTGGCGCCGGTCGCCGGCGCGTCGACTCCCGGCGCGTCGACTACCCAGCGGGACCACCACCACAACAACTAGAACCGCTTATGGGCACCGTTCATCTCGGTGCCGAAAGGAGAAAGTCATGTCACTCGTCACCGACATTCGTTCGGTTTCCGAAAGTGCCATGGAGCAGATTGCCGACCAGTTCGACGATCTGCCGCGACCGCTGCTCGCCGCCATCGGCGCCGGCGACCTGGCCGTCCAGAGTCTGGCTGCGCTCCGCCAGAGCCTGATGGAGCAGGTAGCGACCACCACCGTCGACGCCGATGGGGTGCGCTCGTTCGCGACCTCGCTGTCGGACAAGGCGCAAAAGAGCGTGCTGGATTGGTCCGACAAGGCGACGAAGGTCGTCGTCGACTGGTCGGAGAAGGCTCAGAAGGCGGCCGCCGACCTCGCCGATCAGACGCAGAAGGGCATCGCCGGTCTGAGCGATCAGACCCAGAAGAGCATCGCCGGGCTGGCCGGTCAGACCCAGAAGACCGTGGCGGAATTGCCGGCCAAGGTCGAGCACGCCGTCGCCGACCTGCCGGCCATGGCTCAGCACGCCGCGGCCGACCTGCCGGCCAAGGCGCAACACAGCATGGAGGACCTGCCCGGCAAGGCGCAGAAGGTTGCCGGCGACGTCCAGGAATCCATCCAGGAACTGATCCAGGGCTGGGCTACCCAGATCCCGGCCAAGGCCCAGGAACTCATCTCCGAGCTGCCCGCGAAGATCGCCGAGCTCGGCTCGGATGTGTCCGTCGATTCTGTGCTGGACACCATCGAGGCCTACACCCAGATGGTCGGGTCGATCTACGGCAGCCTGGCTGATCGCGGCGATCGCACCTGGTCGAGGGTGCGCTCGTCGTCGCTGACCCCAGGAAGGGTGGTCGACGCCGTTGCAGAGGCCCCGGCGAAGGCCGCGCCGAAGGCGGCAGCCCCGAAGGCCGACGCTCCGAAGGCGCGGGCCCCCAAGGCCTCAGCTGCCAAGAATGCGGCTCCGAGGGCTGCGGCTGCCAAGCCTGCGACCCGGAAGGCCGCTGCCCCGACGACTGCTACTCCGAAGACCGCGTCAGCGACCCCTCGGACCCGGCGTACCGCCGGTTCCACCCGGGTGAGCTCCGCCGCCAAGGCGGCCCCGAAGACGGCCACCCGCAGGTCGACAAGAACGCCGTCGACCGCAAGCTGACCTCACTGCTCGATGCCGGGCACCCTTTCGCGGGTGCCCGGCTTCGGCGTCTCCGGGCGCGGGCCATCAGGTGATGGAAGCCTTTGCTTGGGCACGTACCCTTGTCGGGTGGGCCTGGTCTTGCCGATCATCAACATCATCACCTGGATCCTCGCCGTGGGCGGAGCGATCACCGGTGTGTTCGCGGTTGCCGATGCGGCAACCCGTCGTCCGGACGCCTTCGCCGCTGCTGACAAGCAGACGAAAGGTACGTGGACAGGAATCACCGCGGCGTGTGCGGTCGTGCTGGGGTTGGCCTTCGTCGGCAACGCCTTCCAGCCCCAGGGGTTGCTCTGGCTGGCCGGTCTGACCGGGAGCCTGGTCTATCTCTTGGACGTACGGCCGCGGCTGCGCGAGGTGCAGCGCGGCGGGCGCTGGTAGCCGGACCGGCGCATCGAACTCCTGGGTGCCTCGACGTCAGGAGTGTGACGTCGTCCGGCCCGCGGCGTCCTCCGCCGCCTGGTGCTTCTTCTCCCGGTCGTACGAAACGTGGATCTCGGTTTCCGCGGCGGCGCGGCCGACCCAGTTGGCACCCTCGACGCTCTTTCCGGGCTCGAGATCCTTGTAGACCTCGAAGAAGTGCTGGATCTCCAGCCGCTCGAACATCGGCAGGTCATCGATGTCTTTCAGGTGGTTCTGCCGAGGATCGTGCGCCGACACGCAGAGAACTTTGTCGTCGGGCCCGGCCTCGTCCGTCATCCGGAACATGCCGATCGCCCGGGCGGTCACCAAGCAGCCGGGGAACGTGGGTTCGGACAGCAGCACCAGGGCATCCAGCGGGTCGCCGTCCTGGCCGAGAGTGTTGTCGATGAACCCGTAATCCGCCGGATACTGGGTCGCCGTGAAGAGCGTGCGATCCAGCCGGATCCGGCCGGAATGGTGATCCACCTCGTACTTGTTGCGACGGCCTTTGGGGATCTCGATGGTGACGTCGAATTCCACCAGTGCCACCTTTCAGGTTGCGTGGGCCACGTCGGCGGCTCACTGACGAGCGGGTGGCCGGTCGGCGCCGGGACCACCGGCCGCTGGGCACGATCGCCCGCGCCGACGGGTCGGAGGCCCGGCGTGGGCCTTGGGAGACTCTAGTCTGGTCGGAGTTGCCGGGCTCGTCGCGGGGCGATGACTGGCGAACTCGGGCGGCCACCCGGCGCCGCTGAACGACCGCCGGGTAAATGTGAGCGTCAGGAGGAATGGTCGTGGCCGCGAAACGCGCGTCTCGCCGGGGGGTGATCATCGGCGTCTGCGTTCTGGTGGTGGCTCTGGTTGCCGTAGGGACTGCGGTGTTCATCGCGTCACGCGGTTCCACGGACACCGAAACTGCGTCGAGCGGACTGAGCGGGGAGGTCGTTGATCCCCCGGTGACCCAGCCGCCGGCCAAGATCGCACCATTACCCGCATCCGACAAGGTGCCGAGCTCGGCCGGCGTGCAGGCCCAGCTGGCAGGTCAACTGGCCAATCCGGCGCTCGCGCAGTTCTATGGGATCGTCCTCGACCCGGTCACCGGCGCGACCTTGTTCAACCAGGATGCCAGCGCGCCGCAGATCCCCGCCTCGACGGCGAAGATCCTGACCGGCGCTGCGCTGCTCACCTCCGTCGACCCCACCGACCGGTTCACCACCAAGATCGTCCAGGGCGACCAGGAGGGCGACATCGCGCTGGTCGGCGGCGGCGACGTCACGCTGTCCGCACGCAACGAGGGTGTGGCCACCATCTACGACGGCGCCCCGCTGATGTCCGACCTCGCCGCGCAGGTGAAGGCCAGTGGTATCGACGTCAAACGGATCGTGCTGGACACCGATTACTGGACCGGTTCGGACCTCGCGGACGGCTGGCAGACCGCCGACATTCGCGGCACGCCCGGCAGTGCGCAGGGCTTCATCACTCGCATGTCTCCATTGATGGTCGACGGCGACCGGGAGGATCCGGCCAACGAGAACTCGATCCGTACCGGTGACCCGACGAACACCGCGGGCAAGGCGCTGGCCCGCTTCCTCGGAACACCCGATCTTCCGATGGTCCCTGGTTCGGCGCCCGAGGGTGGCACGGTGATCGCCCAGGTCTCGTCGCAACCGATGTCGGTGTTGCTGGCGCAGGCCCTGGAGAATTCGGACAACGTGCTGGCCGAGGCCCTCGCGCGGCAGGTGGCGATCGCCCGCGGGGCCCCGCCCAGCTTCGACGGCGCCAGCGCCGCGATCCTCGAGGCGCTGGAGGACCTCAAGGTCGACACGATCGGAATCGAGATCGCCGACGGATCCGGGCTCTCGACGAAGGACCGGGTGCCCCCGGCGGTGATGGCGCAGATCATGTCGCTGGCCGTCACCGGCCAGCCGCCGGCCCTGCAGAACCTGCTGACCGGTTTGCCGATCGCCGGAGTGTCCGGCAGCCTCGCGAACCGCTTCCATGACGACGGCTCCCGCGCCGGCGCCGGGTGGGTCCGGGCCAAAACCGGCTCGCTGGAGGTCACCTATGCGCTGACTGGCTACGTGCCCGACGTCGACGGCCGGATCCTGGTGTTTGCCTTCGTCTCCAACGGCGTCAGCGACGGAACCAGGGCGGCGCTGGACGCGTTGGCTGCCGGGCTGCGTGGCTGCGGCTGCGTCTGATCGGGTAGGTCCGGGCACCCGGGCCGCGGTGCTCTACCGTGGCTGTCGTGGGTGGACAGAACGGGCAGGCGCCGATCGACTGGGCCGCGGCCGTGCGGGCCGGGCAGCGGCTTGCGCCGACGGGACCCGCTGTCACCCCGGACGAGGCGGCCGGCGTCGTGGCAGACCTGCGAGCGTTCAGCGCCAAGGCCGAACTCGCGGTGCGCCACACCACCGGCCTCGGTCACGACCTCCCGGTGGATGACGCCGAGGTAGTGGACCGCCGTGGCTGGGTGAAGGCGACGGCCGAAGGCATGGCCGTGCTGGCCGAACCGCTGACCACGAAGCTGGCGTCGGGAATGGGCCGGTCCGCCGGTGGGCTGACCCGCACCGCCGCCGGTTCGCAGGTCGGCGTTGTCCTCGGGTTCCTGTCCGGCAAGGTGCTCGGCCAGTACGACCCGATCGGCGGCGACCCGGAACGCCCGGGACGGCTGCGACTGGTCGCGCCGAACAGCGTCAAGGTCGAACGCGAACTCGGGGTGGACCCGACCGACTTCCGGCTCTGGGTGTGCCTGCACGAGAGCACCCACCGGCTGCAGTTCAGCGCGACGCCCTGGATGCGTGGCCATTTCCAGTCGCTGGTGGCCGATTTCGCAGACAAGGCCGACACCGATCCCACGGACATGCTGCGCCGGGCGGTCGATGCGATGCGCAGCCGCGGAACCGCCGGCGGGCAGGAGCCCGGGTTGGCCGAGGGCAAGGACCGGCCGAGCTGGATCGAGGGGATTCAGTCACCGGAGCAGCGGGTCGTCTTCGATCAGCTGATGGCCTTCATGACGTTGCTCGAGGGTCACGCCGATTTCGTGATGGACGCCGTCGGTCCCGAGGTGGTGCCTAGCGTCGGCGCGATCCGCGCCTCCTTCACCGAACGTCGCCGGAAGACCAAGGGACCCATCGACCGGCTGCTGAGGTCGCTGCTGGGGATGGACATGAAGTTGGCGCAGTACATCAAAGGCGGAGCGTTCGTCGGCGCGGTTGTCGAACAGGTCGGGATGGCGGCGTTCAACACGGTCTGGACTTCGCCGGATACCCTGCCCACCCGACCGGAGATCACCGACCCGTCGGCGTGGGTTCGACGGGTGCTCGGCTGATCGGGTCGACGTCCGATAAGTCGGCCGCCTCGCCGGTGACGGCGGCGCTGCGGGCCTGGCTCGGCGAGCACCTCGGCGCCGGTCAACCCCTGGTGGCGGCATGCTCGGGTGGCGCGGACTCGCTGGCGCTGGCAGTCGCGGTGCTGGCTGTAGCCGGCGATCGACCGGTCCGTGCGGCCACCGTCGACCACGGTTTGCAGGACGGGTCCGGCGAACGGGCCGCGGATACCGCCCGGCTGCTGGCGGGTCTGGGCTACCCCGAGGTGGCCGTGCTGCCGGTGACCGTCGACGGGCCCGGCGGTGTGGAGGCGGCCGCCCGGCGGGCGCGGTATGACGCGCTGCGGGCGCACGCTACCGCCCTGTCAACATCCGGTGTGCCCGCTGCTGTGCTCCTTGCGCACACCGCAGACGATCAGGCCGAGACCGTGCTCCTCGGGCTCGCCCGGGGCTCGGGACCCCGGTCCATCGCCGGGATGCGGCCGTGGTGTCCGCCCTGGGGCCGACCATTGCTCACGGTGACCAGGGCCGACACCGAACGTGCCTGCCGGGTCGCGGGCCTACAGCCGTGGCAGGACCCGCACAACGCCGATCCCGCGTTCACCCGAGTCCGGTTGCGTCGTGAGGTGCTGCCGCTGCTCGATGCGGTGTTGGGAGGCGGGGTTCGGTCCGCGCTGGTCAGGACCGCGAGCCTGATGCGCGACGACCTGGACGCGCTCGACGGGATCGCCGCCGCCGCGCTGGACGCGGCTGTTCGTCGGGACGGGACGTTGGACGTCGACGCGCTGTCCGGACAACCCGCCGCGGTGCTCGGCAGGGTGCTGCGGGCGTGGGCTGCGGCCGGTGGCGCCGGTCCGCTGACCTTCGACCACCTGACCCGGATGATCACCCAGCTGACCGATCCGCGCGGGCGGGCGCAGGTACGCATTCCCGGTGGTGTGGACGTGCTTCGAACAGGGAATAGCCTGCGGCTCCACCACATTCGGCCCGATGAGCTCCGCCCATGAAGGGCCCGTCTGGTGGAAGCTGCGCTGAACAGCAGTGCGTTTGTGCGGGTTGTGCTGATCAAGAGCGTGTTTGGGCGGGATGCGCTGATCAAGAGCGCGGTCGGGCTGGATGTGCTGATCAAGAGCGCGTTTGGGCGGGGATGTGCTGATCAAGAGCGCGTTTGGGCGGGGATGCGCTGATCATCAGCACCGGCAGCGCGTGCTTTGTCCGGATTGACAGTGCAATTGATCAGCGCAGCTTGCGGGGCGGGTGTTGTTGATCAGCGCAGCTTGCGGGGCGGGTGTTGTTGATCAGCACAGCTTGCGGGGCGGGCGTTGTCTATCAGCGCAGCTTGCGGGGCGGGCGTTGTCTATCAGCGCACCCGGCGTGGAAGTCACCAGTCGATCAGCGCAGGTGGCGGGGCGGCGTCCGCCCGTCTCGGCCGGCCTCCGCCCCCGCTGTCGCCCGCATCCGGTCCGGATGGCAGGCTGGATGCCGGATGGCCGGACCGGCGCCGCGCCTGGACCCATACCCGAGCCGACCGGGGAGAATCCGTGACAGGTAGCGATTCCTCGTCTCTGGCCGGAACAGAGGGCGGAGGAGCTGGGCGGCACATCGATCGTGCGGCCGGCAGCAACGGCGTCGCGAACCTCTCCGCCGGTGAGTCGCGGGCGCACCTGACGTCCCGCATCACCAGCGCGGATGCGATCCCGATCGGAGACGCAGATCCGGGCGCGGACCACGGCTATCACGGCGAACTGGCGGCCATCCTGATCGGCTCGGAGGC
Organism: Mycobacteriales bacterium; assembly: GCA_038325895.1. GTDB lineage: Bacteria > Actinomycetota > Actinomycetes > Mycobacteriales > Nakamurellaceae > Nakamurella. Next base: position 5,409 of record JBBQJM010000017.1, on the reverse strand, counting down.
CCTGAAGGCCAAGATCGCCGTGCTGGCCGAGGCGGTGGCCGCCGATCACGACCTGGAGACCCCGCCGCTGCTGATCTGTGTGCTCAAGGGCGCGGTCATGTTCGTCACCGACTTCGCGCGGGCGCTTCCCATTCCCTGCGAACTGGAGTTCATGGCCGTCACCTCGTACGGATCGGTGACCTCCTCGTCCGGGGTCGTCCGGATCCTCAAGGACCTTGACCGGGACATCACCGGCCGTCGGGTGGTGATCGTCGAAGACATCATCGACTCCGGGCTCACCCTGTCCTGGCTGCTGCGCAACCTCGCCACCCGCGGCCCGGCGTCCGTCGACGTCGTCGCGCTGCTGCGCAAGCCAGAGGCGATCAAGGTCGATGTGGACGTCCGCTATGTCGGTTTCGACATTCCGACGGATTTCGTCGTGGGGTACGGGCTGGACTACGGCGAGCGTTACCGCGACCTGCCATTTGTCGGGTTGCTGGGTGAACACATGTACCGCTGACGGGTGAACAAGGCCGACCCCGGGAACCCCGGACGCGTCGGCCACGTTCCCCTGAGTAGTACTTGCTGTGCATCCAGTTGTTGTGCATCCAGTTGTTGTGCATCCAACGGTGCAGCGCAGCGACCAATCAGCTACCCCGTCGGCGAACACCACGGTTCGGCGAAGGCCTGCGCGGTACGCTGAACCCACTGGTCACGCCCTGCGCTGCCCGGATGTGGCGGGCTTGCCCGCCGACCTACCGGAAAGCCGGGCCGCCTCACTCGAGAACGTCAGGGAGGGTCGAGGCCGCTCGCGCGGCCGAACTCGCATGGACCGAAAGCGCCTTCTTCGCTCACCACTGGTGTGGATTGCCGTGGTGTTGCTCTTGTACCTGACGTATTCCTTCTTTGCCGACGAGACCCGCGGGTATGTGCCGCAGCAGACTTCGGTCGCGCTCTCGCAGCTGTCCGACGGGAAGGTCACCAGCGCCACCATCGACGACAAGGAACAAAGGCTGCGGCTGACCCTGGCCCAGCCGGTCGACGGCGCCACCCAGATCTACAGCCAGTACCCGGCGGGTGCGACCCAGGAGATCTTCGCCGACGTCCAGAAGGCGAACATCTCCGGCGGCTACAACACCACCGTCACCAGCGAGTCCACGCTGTTCTCGCTGTTGATCTACCTGATCCCGGTCGGGCTGATCATCCTGTTCCTGCTCTGGATGATGAACAACGCCCAGGGCGGCGGCAACAAGGTGCTCTCGTTCGGCAAGTCCAAGGCCAAACTGCTGACCAAGGACATGCCGCAGACCAAGTTCACCGACGTCGCGGGCGCCGATGAGGCGGTCCAGGAACTCGACGAGATCCGCGACTTCCTGGCCAACCCCGCGCGCTACCAAGCCCTCGGGGCCAAGATCCCCAAGGGCGTGCTGCTCTACGGACCGCCCGGCACCGGGAAGACACTGCTGGCCAGGGCGGTTGCCGGCGAGGCCGGCGTGCCGTTCTACTCGATCTCCGGGTCCGATTTTGTCGAGATGTTCGTCGGCGTCGGCGCCAGCCGGGTCCGCGACCTTTTCGAACAGGCCAAGGCGAACGCGCCGGCCATCATCTTCGTGGACGAGATCGACGCGGTCGGAAGGCACCGCGGGGCAGGCATGGGCGGCGGCCACGACGAGCGCGAGCAGACTTTGAACCAGCTGCTGGTCGAGATGGACGGGTTCGAGGCCAAGGGCGGGATCATCCTGATCGCGGCCACCAACCGGCCCGACATCCTGGATCCGGCGCTGCTGCGTCCCGGCCGCTTCGACCGGCAGATCCCGGTGGGACAGCCAGACCTGAAGGGCAGGCAGGCGATCCTGGCCGTGCACTCCAAGGGCAAGCCGTTCGCGCCGGACGTCGATTTCCTGTCGCTGGCCAAACGCACCGTCGGGATGTCCGGCGCCGATCTGGCGAACGTGATCAACGAGGCGGCCCTGCTGACCGCCCGCGAGCACGGCACAGTCATCACCAACGTCGAGCTGGAGGAATCCGTCGACCGGGTGGTCGGTGGTCCGGCGCGCAAGGGGAAGGTGATCTCCGAGAAGGAGAAGAAGATCACCGCCTACCACGAGGGTGGCCACGCGCTGGCGGCCTGGGCGATGCCCGGTCTCGAGCCGGTCTACAAGGTGACAATCCTGCCCCGCGGCCGCACCGGCGGTCACGCGCTGGTGGTCCCCGAGGACGACAAATCGCTGATGACGCGGTCGGAGATGATCGCCAGGCTGGTGATGGCTCTCGGCGGCCGGGCGGCGGAGGAACTGGTCTTCGCCGAACCCACCACCGGAGCGTCCTCGGATATCGCGCAGGCGACCAAGATCGCCCGCGCGATGGTGACCGAGTACGGCATGTCGGCCAAGCTCGGCGCGGTCAAGTACGGCCACGGCGACGACGAACCGTTCCTGGGCCGGACGTATGGCAGCGGGCCGGAGTACTCGATCGAGGTCGGCAGCGAGATCGACGGCGAGGTGCGGGCGCTGATCGAGGCCGCGCACACCGAGGCCTGGGCGGTGCTGAACACTTACCGCGACATCCTGGATTTGTTGGCCTCCGCGCTGCTGGAGAAGGAGACGCTGGACCGCAAGGACCTCGAGGTGATCTTCGCCGAGGTCGAGAAGCGACCCAGGATCACCACTTTCGACGAGTTCGGTCCGCGGCTGCCGTCGGACCGTCCGCCGATCAAGACCCCTGGCGAGATGGCCATCGAGCGCGGCGAGCCGTGGCCGCCCCCGGAAGCGCCGAAGCCCGGGGAACGGCGGGACCATCCGGTGCCGATCGGAGCGCTGAACGGTCCTCCCGGGCAGAGCGGCTACACCACCGGCAACGGATCCAGTGGGGCGAACGTCGTGTCCGGACAGAACACGACGTGGCAACCGCCCGCGGGTTACCCGGCCGACCCGAACGCCGCCCCACCGCCGCCGCCGTGGGGCGGCCCCCAGCAGCCGCCGAACTGGACTGGCGGGGTACTGCCAGGGCCACTCGCGCCGATGCCCGGTTGGCAGCCACCGACGGGGCAGGGGGGCAACGGGTCCGGGTCCCAGCCACCGTCGTATCCCAGCTACCCCGCCGGTAACGGTGGCGCGCCGAACGGTCGGCCCGACCCCGGGCACAGCCGCCCCGCCGACGGCTCGTCCGATTCGAATTCCGGCCCCGATGACGATCCGGTCGACCCCTGGGCGCCGCCGAGCGGACCCCGCAGGTGACCGCGCGGGACAGTGCGGGCGTACTCGACGGGGGTGACGGCGCAGTGGGATCCAAGCTGGGATCCAAGCTGGGATCCGGGCTGTCCGGACTGGCCACGGCGACGCCGGCCCTGTCAGACCCACTGGTACCGATCTTCGACGCGGCTCGAGCCGAAGCGGCCGTGCGCGAGCTGCTCTTCGCGGTCGGCGAGAACCCCGATCGCGACGGGTTGCTGGGCACTCCGGGCCGGGTGGCCAGGGCGTTCGCCGAGCAGTTCTCCGGGCTGCACACCGACCCGGACACGGTGCTCAACACCTCGTTCGACGAGAACCACAACGAGATGATCCTGATGCGGGACATCGATATGTACTCGACCTGCGAGCACCACCTGGTGCCGTTCTTCGGCAAGGCGCATGTCGGGTACATCCCGGGTCCGGACGGACGCGTCACCGGCCTGTCCAAGCTGGCCAGACTGGTTGACGGCTACGCCAAGCGCCCGCAGGTGCAGGATCGGCTGACCACCCAGATCGCCGACGCCCTGGTCCGCCGGTTGCAGCCGGCCGGCGCGATCGTGGTGATCGAGGCCGAGCACCTGTGCATGGCCATGCGCGGGATCCGCAAACCCGGCGCGGTGACGACCACGTCCGCCGTGCGCGGGATCTTCCAGTCGCAGGACCGGACGCGCGCCGAGGCGATGAGTCTGATCACGGGTCGGTGACCCGCCCGTGATGGCTCGTGCGGTGGTGGATCGTGCAGCGGTGGATCGTGCAGTCGTGGATCGTGCAGTCGTGGATCGTGCAGTGGTCGATCGTGCAGTGGTCGATCGTGCAGTCGTCGATCGTGCAGTGGTCGATCGTGCAGTGGTGATGGGCGTCCTGAACGTCACACCCGACTCGTTTTCCGACGGCGGGCGGTTTCTCGAGCCCGCCACCGCCATCGCGCGCGGCAAGGCGCTGGCCGCGGCCGGCGTGGACATCGTCGACGTCGGCGGTGAATCGACCAGGCCGGGTGCCGGGCGGGTGCCGGTGCAGGTCGAGGTCGAGCGCGTCGTCCCGGTCATTTCAGAACTCACGAGCGTCGACATCCCCTGCAGCGTGGACACCACCCGAGCGGCCGTCGCCGCTGCCGCGGTCCGGGCCGGCGCGGTGATCGTCAACGACGTGTCCGGTGGGCTGGCCGATCCGGAGATGGGCGCCGCGGTCGCAGACATCGGTGTGCCTTGGATCCTGATGCACTGGCGCGGGCACAGCGCCGACATGGACGCGCTGGCCCGTTACGACGACGTGGTGGCCGAGGTGAGCGCCGAACTGCTGGACCGGGTCGCGGCAGCCGTCGCGGCGGGTGTGGAAGAGTCGCTGCTGGTGCTCGATCCGGGTCTCGGGTTCGCCAAGACCGCCGCCCACAACTGGGCGCTGCTGCGTGCCCTGCCCCGGCTCACCGGGGCGGTCGGCGATTCCGGCTGGGGATTCCCGATGCTCATCGGCGCGTCCCGCAAGAGGTTCCTGGGCGCCCTGCTGGCCGACGAACGCGGGCTGCGTCCCGCCGATGGCCGGGAGTCGGCGACCACGGCGATCTCCGCGCTGGCCGCAGCGGCCGGGGTATGGGGCGTGCGGGTGCACGAGGCGGAGCCCTCGCTGGACGCGGTCAGGGTGGCCGCCGCGGTCAGCGGGCAGGGTCCGCAGCGGCGATTGCTCCGGGCCGACGGGAGCAGCTGGACCGTTCATCGGTCAGGCGCTGTCCGGGCCCCGGACGCCTCCACCTCGGGAGCTGACGGGATGCCCGCAGCGGTGACTCGTGGCTGATCGCATCACGCTGACCGGCCTGACGGTCTTCGGCCATCATGGGGTGTTCGAGCACGAGAAGCGCGACGGCCAGGACTTCGTCGTGGACGTGACCATCTGGCTCGACCTCACCCGGGCGGTGGCCTCCGACGATCTGATCGAGACCGTGCACTACGGCGAGCTCGCCGAGGTTGCGGCCGGCATCATCGCCGGACCGCCGCGCGACCTGATCGAGGCGGTGGCCGGCGAGATCGCCGACACGGTGATGGCGCGGTACCCGGTGCACGCCGCTGAGGTCACCGTGCACAAACCGTCAGCGCCGATCCCGCTGAGCTTCACCGACGTGAGCGTGACGGTGCGCCGGTCGGTGAAATCCGGTTACAGCGGCCAACCGCCCGCGAGCCCCGGAGCGGGCCCGGGACCGGACCAAGGT
>JBBQJM010000016.1:0-16856 GCA_038325895.1 Mycobacteriales bacterium | reverse complement strand
AACCTCTCCGCCGCCGGGCTGCACCTGGGCGTCGAGGAGACCGCGGCACTGGACGCGGCCAGCGATCCCCAGCCGGCCGACTATCCGTACGGCGGCCCTGGCCATGACCAGCGCAGCAGGGTGATCGGCCAGTAGCTTTCCGCCATCGAACGCCGCCGAAAACCTGTGAGCCGGACCACGGTCGCGGCTGCTCAGCGGGGACTCAACAACCGCACAGGTTGATCCGACTTGATGGTCTCAGATGAGATCACTTGGAGGATTACCGTGTCGCAACTCGCGATGTTCGCTGTCGACTGGCTGGCCGTTGGCCTCCTCGCCCTGGCGCTCTACTCTCCCCGGCACCGCCGACGAGACCTTGTCGTCTCCTTCTTGTGCGTGAACATCGGTGTGCTCGCGATGTCCAGCGTGCTGTCCTCCGCGGCCATCGCCGCGGGTGTCGGCCTCGGCCTGTTCGGCGTGCTGTCGATCATCCTGCTGCGGTCCACCGAGCTCGAGCAACACGAAGTGGCGCACTACTTCTCGGCGCTGGCGCTCGGACTGCTGGCCGGCCTGGCCGCGCCAGCGCGATCAGCGTCGGGCTGATGGCGATGATCCTGGTCGATATCTTCGTCGGCGACCACCCGCGCTTGTTCCGGCGTTACCGCCACCAGGTTGTCGTGCTGGACCAGGCATTCCCGGACGAAGCCGCGCGGCCCACATCGTGGCCGCCGATGGTCAGGTCGTCGCCTCGTTCGCCACGAGCAAAGCGTTCACCTCCCTGGTGTACCCGTCGGCCGAGATCAGCAACGGGACAGGCTATTACACCGGCGGGACCGTCCCCGGTGCCGGGGTCGGCGGCCTTGTCGACGGCGCCGATCTGTCCGGAGCAACGGCGGTCGGCACGTTCACCGCGCCGGCGGCCACGTCGGCCGGTGGGGGGGCGTCGCCCACCCCAGGGACTCTGGTCACCCTGGGCGGGCTTTCCGGCACCGCCCGCTCCACCAGTCGAACGGCGGCCACCGGACCCATACGCAGCATCACCCCGCAATCCGCGACGGCCAGTTCCACCGCTCCCAGCAGCGTCGACGACGCCGGGTGACCACGACCTACGATGCCGCAACGCCATCGATGGCAGCCCGGCCACGGCGTGGCGGCCGACCGAGGGCGACGGAGTGGGTCAGGAACTCGTGCTGAGGTTGCCGGCCTCCACGACGGTGACATCAGTGGGACTCGTCCCTGGGTACGCCAAGACAGACCGCGCCACCGGGGTGGACCGTTTCGCCCAGAACCGCACGATTGGCCGGGTCAGCTGGACCTTCGACGACGGCACGAGCGTCCAGCAGGACTTCCGCGCCGACCGCACGATGCAGACCATCCCGGTGAGCGCGACAACGTCAACGGTGCGTCTGAGGATTCTGCAGACCCTGGCACCGGCAGCGACCGCCGACCCCCGCAACTACGCGCCGATCTCCGAGGTGAGCCTGTCCGGCGCATCCTGACCGGCGGGGCGTCACTGTCCGCTCGCGCGGTGCGATGCTCACGTTGTAGGTGCGTTGCTCACGCCGAGGGTCGTCCGTTGCTCACGGCGAGGGTCCGTTGCTCACGGCGAGGGTGCGATGCACGTGCTGCAGCAACAGGTCGGCTCACCCAGCATGAGCAACGTAGCTGCTTCGGACCCCCATGCGCGTCCCAGCGGCTACACCACCCGCACGATCAGGTCCGCCCGGCCGGCGGTCGACTCGATGAGCTCGGCATTGCGCTGGTCCGTGCCCAGCGCCCACGCCCTGGCCTCATCGGGGCTCTTGCCGAAAGCCCGGTGCCGCAACACCAATCGATGCTGCCGCACGTCGTCGGCCGGCGCGAGGAACCAGACCTCGTCCAGGCACACCCGCGCACGGGCCCACGCGCCGTCGTCGAGAAGCAGGTAATTGCCCTCGGTCACCACCAGCGGCAGACCCGGCGGCACCGAAATGGCGCAGCCGATGTCCTCCTCGATCTCCCGGCGGAATTCCGGCGCGTAGACAGTCTCGGTCGCACCGGGCCGGCCGGGCGCGAGCGCAGACCGATGAAGGCGTTCGAGCAGGCTCGCATAGCCCGGCGCGTCGAAGGTGTCGACAGCGCCCTTGCGGTCGCGACGGCCGAGCTTTTCGAGGACGACGTTGGCCAGGTGGAATCCGTCCATCGCCACCAGCACCGCCAGCTCCGGCCCGAGTGCCGCGACGACATGGGCTGCGACGGTGGACTTACCGGCGCCTGGGGCACCGACAACGCCGAGGATGTGACGCTCGCCGGGTACCGCCAGCCTGCGCCCCCGCTCGACGAGGTCGGACAGGGTCGCTTCGACGGCAGTTGGCGAACTCACGATGGGTCCTGACCTGTGGGCGGAGGATGGGCAAGGGTGCGCTGTCCGGTGAGTGTGCGCGATCTCAACCCGGCCAGCCACTCGCGCGGGCCGAGGATCGAGCAGCGCAGGGCCGCGACGGCCGCCGCACCGTCGAGCCGTTCGGTCACCGACAGACCCGGATCGGTCCGCAGGAACGCGTACGCCCCGTGCATCGCGTCACCGGCACCCAGGGTGTCCACGGCGACCACCGCGGGCACGGGCACCGACCCGAACGCCTCGCCCTGCCACCACTGGATCGGCGACCCGCCGTGCGTGACGGCCACCAACCGCGGGGTCATCGGTTCGTCGGACGGCGCGGTACCCACGGCCGCAGGGGTCGACGGGAGCTGCCGCAGGACCGCGGCAGAATCGTCCGGGCTCGCTGTGCCCGGCCACCGAAAATCGGCGGAGCAGATCACCTCGTCCGCCATCGGAAGCAGTTCGGCCATCACGGGTTTCCACCGACCCGCGTCCACCAGCACCGGGACCCCGCGACGGCCCGCGACCCGCGCGGCGGCCAGTGCCAGCGCCGGGTGGTGGCCGTCGATCAGCACGACGTCGGCGCCGGCCACCAGTGCATCGCCGGCCAGTTGCTCGAGGTCCGCGGGCATCGGCAGTGACCTCGCCCCGGCGTCGGGCGAGACGACCGAGCGTTCTCCGCTGTGCTCGGTGACCGCGACAGCCGAGACCGCCGGCGGGCCCGGATCGTCAGGGGTGACATCGATCGTCCGCACGCCGCAGGCCGCCAGCTCGCCGGAAATGAGCCCCGCCAACGGGTCCGATCCCAACGCGGTGATCAGCACCGCATCACCGCCGAGTGCGGCGAACACCACGGCGGCGTTGGCGGCCGGGCCACCCGCGGCGACGTCCTGCCGCCGCGCGGTCACCTTCTCGTTCGCCCCGGGCACCCGCTGCACCAGATGCACGACGTCCAGGGTGCTCAACCCGACGAAGACCCCGGCGGGCCGCCGGGCGCGCCACCGGCCCGCCGGGTGATCAGGACCCACCAGAGCGTTCCTCATCGGTGGGCTCGGCGGCACCGGTCATCAACGCCACGACGTCGGACATCGACCGCTCGCTCGGCCGCACCACGGCCGCGCGCTGGCCGAGCCGGTGGACGTGGATGCGGTCCGCCACCTCGAACACGTGCGGCATGTCGTGGCTGATCAGCACGACCGGGATGCCGCGCGCACGGATCTGCCGGATCAGGTCGACGACCATGCCGGACTCCTTGACGCCGAGCGCCGCAGTGGGCTCGTCCATGATGATCACGCGCTTGCCGAAAGCCGCTGACCGCACCACCGCAACACCCTGCCGCTGGCCACCGGAGAGCGTCTCCACGGCCTGGTTCACCGACTTGATCCCGATCTTGAGGTCCGCCAGGTGCGCGGATGACGCGGCCCGCATCGCCGGCATGTCCAGCCGGCGCAGCACCGTCCCGAAGAAGCCCTTGCGCCGCAATTCGCGCCCCAGGAACACATTCGTCGCGATGTCCAGCGCCGGGATCACGGCCAGGTCCTGGTAGACGGTCTCGATCCCGTGCGCGCGGGCGTCGCGGGTGTTGTGGAAGGTGACCGGTTCGCCGTCCATCAGGATCTGGCCGCTGTCCGGGATCAAGGCCCCGGCCAGCGCCTTGATCAAGGTCGACTTCCCGGCTCCGTTATCGCCGATCACCGCCAGCACCTCGGCCGGCAGCAGGTCGAAGTCGGCGCCGTTGATGGCGGTCACGTTGCCGTACCGCTTGACCAGGCCCCGGGCCTGCAGCACAGGAGCGGTCACTGGTTCCTCCTACGGGCAAGCTGATCCAGGGTGACCGCGAGGATCACCAGGATGCCGGTGGCGATGTTCTGGTACAGGTTGTCCACCCCGGCCTGGGTCAGGCCGTTGCGCAGCACGCCGACGATGAGCGTGCCCACCAGCGTGCCCAGCACGCTGCCCCGACCGCCGAACAGGCTGGTCCCGCCGATCACCACCGCGGTGATCGTTTCCAGGTTCGCGTTCTGGTACGCGTTCGGGTCGGCATTGGGGATTCTGCCCAGCGCCGCCCACGCGGCGAGGGCGGCGATCAGGCCGGTGAGGATGTACACACTCATCAGCACCCTGCCGCTCTTGATGCCGGACAACCGCGCCGCTTCCGGGCTGCCGCCGACGGCGTACACGTGCCGGCCACCCGCCGTCTGGGTGAGCGCATACCAGGCGACGGCGTAGGCGCCGAGCATCACCAGCACGCCGTAGGTGGTGGTGAACGAGCCGATCTTGAACGTGGTCCCGAGCCAGGTCAGCGGACCGTCGGCCACCGGATAGGTGGCCGACCCGGCGAGCAGCTGGGTGGCGGAATAGATGATGGTGTAGGTGCCCAGCGTGACGATGAAGGGCGGCAATTTCAGCCACGTCACCAGCCCGCCGTTGACCGCCCCGAGAATGGCGCAGACCAGTAGCGCGGTCAGCAGTCCCACGAAGGCGCCGGACGCCCCAGCGGTTTTCGCCATCACGATCGTGCCCAGCACCATGATCGCGCCGATGGACAGGTCTATACCCGCGGTCAGGATGATCATCGTCTGGCCGACCGCCAGAATTCCGATCACCACGGACTGTTGCAGGATGAGCGACAGGTTCTGCGGCTTGAGGAATGTATCGGTGATCAGGCTGAAGACCACCAAGGCAATGATCAACGCGGCCAATGGCCCCAGCAGCGGCTGGCGCAGCACGCCCGCCAGGCTGAATCGTTGTGGGGCAGGGGCTTTGGGCATCGCCGGATCGTTGGGTCCGCTCATGACTCTCCTCCGAGTCGGGGCGCCGAATCGGCTACCAGCAGTGGCTCGGTCGCCCGTCGCGTGCACCAGGAGTGGAGAACACCGGGAAATCGGATGTGGCCGGCCCCCGACGCCGGCCATCACCCGATTTCACCGTTGTTCATTCATTGCTGAAAGCTCTCAGCCCCAGCAGTTCTCGGCGCCCCAGGTGGTGTCCTTGGACTCCACGCCGGCGGCCGGCTTGTCGGTGATCAATTGCGAACCCGTGTTGTTGAACCCACTGGGCTTGGTTCCGGAGTTCGCGTATTCGACGACCGCGTCGACTCCCTCCTGCGCCATCTTCTTCGGGAACTGCATGACGGTGGCGCCGATGACGCCCGCCTTGACGTTGGCCACGCCCGTGCAGCTGCCGTCGATGGAGCCGATGGTGATCTGATCGGTCAGGCCGGCCGACTTGATGGCCTGGTAGCCGCCGGCCGCTGCCGGCTCATTGATGGTGTAGAGCGCGTTCGCATCCGGAGCGCGCTGCAGCAGGTTCTCCATCGCGGCCTGCGCCTTGGTCTGGTCGCCGTTGGTGTTCTCCATGCCCAGGATCTCCGGGCTGTCGTTGGTCAGCCCCATTCCGGTGAGGAAGCCGTCGTGGCGGAAGGTGTCGACGGTCCCGCCGGGCGTGCCGTCCAGCATCAGGACCTTCGGCGCCGTCGAGCCGAGCGTCGCCTTGACCCACTGGCCCTGCAGCTCGCCGGCCTTGGTGTTGTCGGTGGCAAACGTGGCATCAACCGCGTCGGCCGGATCGGTGGCGGTGTCCAGCGCGATGACGATCACGCCGGCGTCACGCGCCTGCTTGATGGCCGTCAGGATGCCGGAGGAGGAGTTCGGCGTGATCAGGATGCCCTTGACGCCCTGGCTGACCAGGTTCTCGATAGCCGCGACCTGGCCTTCGTTGTCGCCGTCGAACTTGCCGGCAAGAGCGATGAGTTCGGCACCCTTGGCGTCCGCCTCTTCCTGCGCCGTTTCGCGCATCTTGACGAAGAACGGGTTCGAGTCGGTCTTGGTCACCAGGCCGACCTTGACGCCGGTGGCATTCTCCCCGGCGGACGCAGACCCCGATCCGGACGGACTGTCCGCTGACACGGCTGCCGAGCTCGCGGCGCTGGAGGTGCTGCTCGTTGCTGTGCCGGACGAACCCCCACATGCCGCGGTGGCCAGCAACGCCGCACCGAGGGTCGCGGCGGCCAGCGGACGGATCCAGCGGCGGGAGAGTCTCGCGGAGGTGGATGACATGGATGACATATCGACTCCTTTGGCGACAACGCACCGGGCTACCTAGCCAGTGAATCTAACGTAGGGTGAGGCAAGCGCTTGCGCAACCGCTTGAATCACTTGATCGATGAGGAAGTGGCCAAAGTGGGCCGATCCAGACAAACGACCATGTTGGACGTCGCGCGCATCGCACGTGTTTCCACCTCCACTGTCTCCCACGTGCTGAACGGCACTCGGACTGTGGATCCGGGCACCGAGCAGCAGGTCAGGGATGCGATCGCCCAGCTGGGCTACCGGCCGAACATCGTCGCCCGCGCGCTGGCCACCGCCCGCACGATGAACATCGGGCTTTGCCTGCCGATCACCGCCAATCCGACGTTCGTGGTGCTGGTCGACGTCATCGAACGACAGCTGACGGCAGCCGGATATCGCCTCATGCTGCATGACACGCGGGACGACATCGCCGTGCAGGCAGGGATTGTCAGGCAGTTGCTGGATCTGCGGGCCGACGGCATCATCCTGGCTCCCGCACCCGATCCCGCGCTGGCCGATTCTTATCCGGCCGATTCTTCTCTGGCCGACTTTCTTGGGTCCGAATCGGCCAGAACCCAACCTGCCTTTGTCGGACCGGCGACCGACGCGGGTGGAATCCGGACGGCGATCGACGCGCACACGCCGTTGGTGTTGGTCGACCGCTTCGCGCCTGCGGAGTGCGACCAGGTGGCCTCCGAAGGTGTCAAGCCGATGCGGGCGCTCACCACGCACCTCGCGGCCAACGGCCACCGCCGGATCGCGGTGGTGGCCGGGCTGACAGGCATCCGCACGACCGTGGAGCGACTGCAGGGTTACCGGGAAGCGGTGGCGGCCTTCGGTTTGGACGGCGACCCTGCCTTGGTGGTGCACGGCGAATCCGACCTCGAGACGACCCGCGCGGGGGTCGCCGCGTTGTTCTCCCAACCCGATCGGCCGACCGCCCTGGTGAGCACCAACAACGTGATGACGCTGGGCTCCATGCGCGCCTTCGTCGACCTGGGACTGCGGGTACCCGATGACGTCGCCCTGGCCTGTTTCGACGACTTCGAATGGACCGACCTGTTCACCCCGAGGCTGACCGCCGTGGCCCAGGACCTGGCGACCATGGGTGAGCGGGCGGTCCAATTGGTGCTGCGCCGCATCGCCGACCCCGCTGTCGACACGCAGCGAATCCGGGTCGAACCCGAGTTCCACCACCGTGACTCCTGCGGCTGCCCGCCCGATCCGATGCTGACAGGATCGCCACTGCGAGGGCTCCAAGACCCCGCCACCTCCGCACTGGGGTGACGGCCATCGCCACCACCACCACCATCGCCGCCACCATCGCTTGCACCATCGGCGGGGTTCGCCGACGTCGGGGGTCGCCGATGACCGAGGCGTCACTGTACGAACCGGACTGTACGAACCGGACTGTACGAACCGGACTGTCCGAACGGGACTGTCCGAACGGGACTGTCCGAACGGGCTTGTACGAACGGGGTGGGCGGCGAGCACGCCGTCAACCCGCCGTCGCCCGGTTCTACCAGCGGGTGCTTCAGGACCCGGAGCTGTCCGGGCACTTCGACGGCATCGACATGCCCAGGCTCCGGGCACATCAGCGCGCCTTCGTCACCGCTGCGTTGGGCGGGCGCTCCGCCCCTCCCGCTGAGCCCTTGGTGGCGCGGATCAACTTCGCCGACGCGCATGAAAGCGTTTACTCGCGTCACACCCGTCACAAAAGGCCGCACGATCATCCGCGCGACCGCCGGCCAGCTCCAACGGGCCCCCGCAGTCGGAGGTGCCCCGCACGCAACCCCCGGAGGCAGCCCACGGACGCAGCCCACGGACGCAGCCCACGGACGCAGCCCACGGACGCAGCCGACGGACGCAGCCGACAGAGAGGTGATCAGGTTCCCGTCCACCAGGCCCGATAGGGGCCGAACCAGTCGGGCGGGGCCTGGACGTGCCGGACCGGCAATCCGTATTTCGCCCTGACGACCTCCGGCAGGTCCATTTTCAACCAACGGGAGGTCTCCTCCGGCAGGGTGGAGATGACGAATCCCGAATAGCCCGGATGCGCCGTGACCTCGTCGTCGATCGCCGTCACCGGAGACTCGGCGCCGATCCGGGTGTCGACGAGATTGACCTTGTTCTCGAAAAGCTTTCGCGCCTTCTCCGCGAGCTCGGTGGCCGCCGCGTCGGCGTCCTGATCAGTGCTCCGCCGGAACAGCAGATGCCGTACCCGGGTGGCCGGGACCAGCAGCACGAATTCCGCCTGCTGATCGGACGCGGTGATCTGGCTGAGCTGTTTCAACAGCAAGGGGTTGTTGACGGTTTCGTGAGCAACAACGAGGTAGCGGCCCATGATGCCCTCCATCGGCGATGATGGGCAGCCGGCTGTCCCGGACGGGACAGAGGTGGCTGCGCATGCATCAGCATCCGGGCTGTCAGCACTCCGCGCAATGGCGCGGTCCTCGTGGCCCCCGGTGAGTAGCCCGCACGAGGCCGGTTGAGTAGTCGGTGCTCAGGTGCCGGAAGCGCCGCTGGACGAAGTAATGGCAGCACCGAGAACCATTGCCCTCACGGAAACCGTCATGTTCAGGCCCATTCCCGCCGAGACCATGATTCCGCGCACATCTGGACGAGGCCCGCAGGTACCGCCGGCACCTCCAGAAGATCGCCGAGGTACGGAAAACCTGTAGAAGCGACCGATCGTTGCGCTGACGACAGATCGGCGAGCATGCCTACATCATGGGTGACCGACGCCCGGTCACCAGCGCCTGCGTCGCCGCTCACCAGAATTCAGCACGGTGTTCCGATGTCGATATCCGCCGCCCGCGCCACAGCGAGAGTCGACCAGCAGCGACGGAGCCGAACGCCCGGCGCGGCTGGAATGCCCCCGCTTCCCCGGCTCTGTCGCCATTCATTCGGCACGAATCATCGTCACCGATTCACGGAGAAATCATGATCCGCACATTGCGCAGTCGACTGTACCGTCGCCGCCGCAGGCTCAATTCCACCGAATCATCCGCCAAGCGGATCTACGCCTGCGAGCGGAACTGTTGGCCGCGTCCGCGGCAGCAGTGACCCACCGAAAGGCACTGGCAACAACCCGGCACCGCATCAGAAAGCGATCCCATCACCATGTTCCGCACCCTGCGCACCGCTGAAGCGATGACCGGAAGGCGAACCCTTGCCAGGGTTCTCGCTGCCGCCCTGGCAATCCTGACGCTGGCCACCGGCACCCCGGCCGGCGCGATCAGTCCCAGCATTGCCCGAAATCACCACCTGACGCTGACCGTCGACTACCACGTCCTGGAATTCAATCCCGAGGGCTTGTGGGGCACCTACCCGATTGCTTCGACGACGCTGATCGTGGACGTGCTGCCCAATCGCTGGCGGTCATTCTGGATTTACACCGATGACGGTCACCAGTTCGGTCACTACAGCTACTCGCACGACCTGGTCACCATCACCAATAGCCTCAGCCAGCACAATTCAACCAGCACAATTCAACCAGCACAATTCAACCCAGAGTTCAGGCCAGCAGCGCCGCGGCGTCGATGTCCTGCTTCCGCAGGAACCGCTCCGCCCCACACTGGTCCAGATCGGCGGGCAGGTCGGCCGGTTCGTAGGTGGACATCAGGATGACTCTGGTGGTCGGCCGCTCGGCGAGGATCCGCCGAGTGGCCTCCGGCCCGGTGATCCCGGGCAGCCGGACATCCATCAGCACCAGATCCGGTTCCAGGCGGTGGCTCAGCACTACGGCTTCCTCCCCGGACGCGGCCTCGCCGACCAGGGTCAGCCCCGCCGCGGTCCGCATCAGCAGCGCGGCGGCCCGGCGGAACGCGGCTTGGTCGTCGACGACCAGCACCCGCAGTTCGGCCGCGGCCGGCACCTCAGCGCTGCCCTTCGGCCAGGTACATCAGGGTGGCCCGGACCCGTGGGTGGTTCGTCCGGTCGCCGCTCAGGCCGAGTTTGGTGAAGATCGAATTGATGTGTTTCTCCACCGCGTGCTGGGTGAGGAACAGTTCGTCGGCGACGGCCGCGTTCGTGCGGCCCTGGGCAATGCACGCCAGGACCTGACGTTCCCGCGGGGTGAGCCGCGCGATATCGTTGTCGCCGGCCAGAGACCTTCCGGTGACGAGGGTTTCGACTACCTTCGGGTCGATGGCCGACCCCCCGCCGGCGACCTCGTCGATGGCGGCCAGCAGATCGTCCAGGTCGGCGACCCGTTCCTTCAGCAAGTAGCCGCGGCCCTGCGTGCCCTCGGTCAGCAGGGTGCGCACGTAGCTCGCTTCGGCGTACTGACTCAGCAGCACCACGCCCATCGACGGATGGTGACGACGGCAGTGGGCGGCGATCACGATGCCCTCGTCACGGCGATCCGGTGGCATCCGAATGTCGGTGAGCACCACGTCCGGCACCAGCCGGTCGATCGCCTCCAGTGCCTCGGCAAGGTCGCCGCAGCTGGCGACCACGTCCACCGATCCGGTGGCGGACAGCATCCCGCGCACACCCTCACGGACCAGGAAATTGTCCTCCGCCAACAGCACCCGGTGGTTCATCGCCGACACCCGACCCCTTCCAGCGCGGTGCCTTGAATCCGGTTCTCACGACCGGCCCCGAGGACCGGCACCCGGCCGGCTCCCTCAGTGTCGCCGACAACGCCGCTGATCACCTGCCGCGGTCCGGCGGCCCGCCGGTCGGGGCGGCAGTCGGGGCGGCGGTCGGGGCGCTCGTCAACTCGTGCGGCAGTGTCGTGACCGCGGCATCCACCAATGGCACGGTGGCCCGGACCGTCTCGCGATCCGCCGCCTCGCCGACCGACATGGTGCCGCCGAACGCTTCCACCCGGTCACGGACCGCCTGCACAGCCTGCTCCCGGCGCGTCGAACCCGCGGTTCCGATCACCTGCCAGCACACGTCCCGGTCACCGATGTCAACCACAGCGACCGGCCGCTCCGCTCCCGCGGACAACGACCCGAGGGCGGTGACCAGGCTGAAGTACAGGCACGCCTCGAGTTCCTCATGATCGTGCAGCACCGTCTCGTCGCCGCTGACCCGCACGTCGACCGAGACGCCCGCGCGCTGCTGCCAACCTTCCAACGAGACGGCCAGGCCGGCGTCCGCCAGCCGCGGCGGATAGATGCCGCGGGCAAGGACGCGCAGCGCCTCCATCGCGCCGGCGACCTCGACCGCTGCTGCTTCCAGGCCCGCCGCAACGGCCCGACCTCCGGGGTCAGCTACAGAAACCCGGCCAGAAGGAACGCCCAGTTGACCGCCATCCGCAGCACCGCTGGAGTCCACACCCCCGGCCACCGCAGCCCGCGCCCTATCGATGAACGGCATCACCCTGTCTTGCATCTCCGCGTCGATCCGGGCCAGTTCGGACTCCCTGGCCAGCATGATCCGCCGGTTCGCCAATGCCAGCGCGTCCGTCAGCCGCTGCAACTCGGCGGCCCGGCGGCGCAATTCCAAGGTTAGCCGCACCGTCGACAACGCCAGCCCGGCCGGCCGGGCAAGATCATCGAGCAGCCGCCGGTCCCGGTCGGACTCGTCGGGCTCGGTGACGTCCACCTCGATCTCGCCCACCTCCGTCCCGGCGTGCCGGACCTCGACCTCGATGGTGCGGGGGGTCTCCAGGGTTCCGTCGGCCCGGGTTCCGTCGGCCCGGGTTCCGTCGGCAAGGGTTCCATCGGCCAGGGTTCCGTCGGCCAGGGTTCCGTCGGCCACCGCTCGCGGGGGCCAGACCTGCGACCAGGCGTCGCCGTCGGACATGTTCAACCGCACCTCGGCGCGCGAGGAATGCACGGTGCGGCCGGCGGTTTCGGCCAGCGCCGGAACTACCTCGTCCACCGGCAACGTGGTGGCCATCCGCTGCAACAAGACCCGCACCTGGACATAGCCGTCCGCGCGATCACCCAGCACCAGCCGATCGACCAAGTCCTGCAAGGGCTTTCGGGTCATCCAGAACACGGCTGCGAGCACAGCGGAGGCGACCAGTACGAACCACACCGGCATCCGGTCCAGCCCACTGAACCATGATCGGGAAAGCATCAACGCACCGCCGTAAATGATCACCGCGATGACGAACCGGGCAGTCCCGAACAGGATCGCACGCCACCAGTCCGACCGGCTCGCCGGGATCACGAGGCACCACCGTTCGAAGCGACACCTGCGCTCGCCGCCGGGACGGCCGCACCGGCAGGGATCGCCCCGCGCACCCGTGTCCCCCGCCCCGGCGCGGAATCCACCGCGATCCGGCCACCGAGCAGTGACGCCCGATCGTCCAACCCACGCAGTCCACCCAGCGAATCGCCCCCGGTGGCCGGGTCGAATCCGGTGCCGTCGTCGGTGACGACGAACTCGACCTGGCCCGCCGCACCGCGCACCTGCACGCTGACCGTCCGGGCCCTGGCGTACTTGGCAACGTTCTGCAACGCCTCAGAGCAACAGAAGTAGACCGCGGCGGCGACGTCGTCGTCGATCGGCTGCGGCACTGCGACGGCCAGGTCGACCTGCAGCCCGGTCTTCCGTGCGGTGTCCGCCGCGTGCGCCAGGCCGCCGGCCAGTCCCGCGTCGCGCACCGCGGCGGGCAGCTCGCCGCCAGCGATGCCGGCCAGCTCGACCTTCGTCTCCGCCAATTGCTCGGCGACCATGTCCAGTGCAGCGGACCGATCCGCCGGCGCGAGGCCGGGGGACGCGACACTCCGCAGGCCGAGGATCACCGCGACGAGGGACTGCTGCGCGCCGTCGTGCAGATCTCGCTCGACCCGGCGACGTTCCCGGTCCTGCGCGGCGACCAGCCGCCGCCGGGACGCGGACAATTCAGCGGCTCGTTCGGTGAGGTCTTGTACGTGCTGGGAGAGCTGACGGGCCAGCACCGCGTTGTGCACCAGCAGCCCCGCGTGCGAGGACAGATCGGCCAGCAGGGCCCGGTCCCCGGCCGGCAGCGACTCCCCCGCGGCGAGTTGAACGGTGAGCACGCCCAGCCGCTCGTCCTGGTGCACCACCGGCCAGTACCGGCCGGGCCCGAGAACCGCTGAACCACCGTCAGCCTCACCCGTCGTACCACCCAGCGTCTGCGCAGTCGCCTCGCTGGCGGCCCTTCTGGCGGGCGCCGCCGCGGCCAGCACCTCGCCCGAGCCGTCCCGCAGCCAGAGCTCAGCCCCCACCGCCCTGGTCGCCCGCTCCGTGACGTCGACGAGCTGCTGCAGCTCTCCGGCGGGCGTCACCTGCTCCAGCCCGCTGATCAGCGTTTGCATGGCCTGCTCGGGACCGAGGTTCTGCCCGAAGACGACCCGGTTCGCCCAGCGTCCGGCCAACGCCCACGCCGGCTCCAGCACCACAGCCGCCGCCGACAGCACCAGCACGGTCCACCAGCCTGCGCCACCCACCAGCACTGCCCCGCTGACCACCGCCACCAGATAGACGCCTCCGGCGCCGAGCATCAGCAAGCCGTAGACCAGCACCCGGCTCAGCAGCCGATCGATGTCGAACAACCGGTACCGCAGCACCCCGGCGAACAGCACCACCGGCACGATGGCGAACACCGCCGGGAACAGGTCCTGCATCCGGTTGGCGGCGTCGTCGGCCGCCGAGCTCACGCCTGAGCTGATTCCTGGGCTGACTCCGGAGCCGAACCACCGCGTCACCGACGCAAGTCCACGGGCCGCGCACCACAACACGGCCACCGTGAACGCCGGTAGCAGCGCCCCGATCAGCAACCGGGCGCTGCGCCTGGTGACCGGCGCGGTCGAAGGGTCGCGCACCCGCAGCAGTTGCGCAGCCACCCCGGCCACCGGGATCAGGATGCCGAAAAAGATCACGAAGAATTGGGGATGCAGCAGGAAATTGCTCCACCAACACATGAAGGCGACGATCCCGGTCACCACGAAGACGGCCGCGAACAGTACCCGCTCGGGTACCGCGATCCGGTTCGGCAAACGACCGTCCGGGAAAAGGATCACCGCCCACAGGTACGCCACGCCCGACACGATGTGAAAGGTGAAATGGATCAGCGCGATCGGCCACGGGCTACCCAGAATGTGGAAGGCCTCATGGCTGGGCAAATTGAACGTCGCGGCGGTGCCCAGCAATCCCAGCGCCAACAGTCGCGGCACCACATCGTCGGGGCGACGGAGGATCAACAACACCCCGAGCACCAGGTTCAGCACGCTGAACGCGTACTGCAGATAGTCGCCGCCCGAACCCGACATCTCCATGGCAGGGTGCAGCATCGCCTGCGCCGCCCGCGCCAAAGGACCGGTACCCGCGGCGAGATCCGTTGCAGCGGAGCCGATCGCGGGGACATCGCGAATCAAGATCGGCAGCAGACCAAGGACGAGCCAGAACACCAGCCCAGCCGCATATGCCGTGAACGCGACGCGGAACAAGGCACGCCCGGGGCGAGCGCGACCGGATCGAGCGCGGCCGGATTGAGCGCGGCCGGATTGAACCCCAACGGGTCGAGTGAGCGCCACGACCCCACATTCTTACAGCGCTCGGGGAATCGGGGAGGCGTGCACCCCCGTGGCAAGAGGCGTGTTCGCACCATCGTCCTGGGATCGCGGAAAAAGGACGCTTCATGAGACCCCATTTCCCGGCTCGAAGGAAGTCCCATGTCTACCAGCACGCTCACCCGATCCGCCCGATGGATGCGCGCCGCCGCCATCCGCTGCGTCATCCTGATGACCCTCGTCCTGCTGGCATTCCAGTCGGCCGTGGTCTTCCCGGCGTCCCGCGCTGTCGCGGAATCACCGTCCCTGGCCGCCGCGGCGCAGGCGCTCACCGCGGCCATGCCGCAGGGCGCTGACCTCACGGTCACGCCACTTCCCACCGACGGGGCCGCAGCACCGGTCGACCCGGCGGTCGCGGGAGCGGCCGTCCAAGCCGCCGCTCCTGAAGCGGCGCCCGCACCAGCAGTAGCGATACCGGTCGCCGCACCACCGGCGGCCGCCCCGACACCCCCGACAACCGCCACATCCGGCGCTGCCCCGAGGACCGCACCGCCGACGACACCGACGACACCGACGCCACCGGCACCGCAGCCCGCCGCCCCGCTGACGGCGGCGTCCGCACCGGCGACCGATTCGGCCGCCCTCACGGATCCGGCAAACCACACCAACGCGACCGATCCGGGAGCGCCTTCCACCTCCTTCGCCCTGTCGTCAGCGGTCCGGAGCTTCCTGGCGGGCATGAGCATCAATCTGCCTGACGGACCCGTCACCGGCACCCTGTCCGGTTCCACCCTGACCGTGGCGGTGGGAGCGCCCGCGCTGCCGGTCACCCTGCCCGTCGGCGCGCACGCGTTGTCCTTCTCAGGGGCTACCGTGACCATCGACGAGGCCCTCCAGTCGCTCAGCCTATCCGCGTCGGCCACGTCCGACAACGGCATGACCGCGAGCCTGACGGTGACGATCGCCAAGGCCGACAGCACCGACCTGTCCTCCGGCGCCGGCGCCAAGCCCGACCTGAGCGCGACCGTCGACGTCGAGGGCGTCCCGGCGCTGGGCACGGTCGTCGATCTGACCGGCACCCTGTCCTACATCAGCGGCAAGCCCGCCGCGTCGCTGACCGGCACCCTGGTCAAGGACGCGATCATCGCGCCGAACGCGTTGACCGTGAAGGCCGGCAGCACGCTCACCTTGTCCAGTGCAGACGGGTTCAAGATCGACGGCTCGGCCGACATCGGCTCCGGCGAAACCGTTTTCACCGTAGGTGTCAAGGGCGAGGTACACGACCCGCAGACCTGGTCCGTCGAAGTCAGCACTGTCACCGACAAGACCTTCAGCCCGGTCGACGGGTTGACCATCACCCCGCACTTCTCCGGCAGCATCAGCCGCGCCGCCGGGGCCGTCCGCTGGGACGTCAGCAGTGACGAGACCGGCTCCTGGACAACGGGTCCGGCCACCCTGGCGCTGAAGCACGTGCAGGTGTCGAACAAGAAGCCGGCCGACGGCCTGGCCTGCCCCGCCACCTCCGACGGGCAACTCTGGCTCGACGTCAAGGGCAGCCTCACCGACGGCGATATCGGTCTGAATGCCGACGGCGAGGCCTGCATCAACGCCACCGACAAGACCTTCCAGCTGACCGCCAACGTGCCGAACGCGCCGGCTTCCGACGGGTTCTCGGTCGACAACGCCAAGCTGATGATCTCCCGGGACAAGGCCGGCAAGATCGCCGCGTCGGTCGGCGGCACGTTGACCATCAGCGCGGGCCTGCCGCAGGCCGTCCATGTGCCGGTCACTTTCGCGCTCGCCGCCGACCGCAGCTTCGTGGCAGCCGGCAGCGTGAACCTCGCAGAGCTGAACCTGGGCTCCGGAACCGCCACCGTGCTGGTCAGCACAAAGGCTGTCGACAACTACGACGCGTCCGGTCTCGGCGTCACCAGCGGCCCGCTGACGCTGCCGCAGGGCGTCACGGTGCTGCTGCCGAACTACCAGCCGGGCGGGGACGTCACA
>JBBQJM010000015.1:0-17065 GCA_038325895.1 Mycobacteriales bacterium | reverse complement strand
CCTCATGTCCGAAGCCGGTCAGCAGGGCCTCGAGCTCCTCCCGGTGGATGCGCGCCGGGATGGTCGGGTTGGCGATCTTGTAGCCGTTCAGGTGCAGGATCGGCAGCACCGCGCCGTCGTTGACCGGGTCGATGAACTTGGTGCCGTGCCAGGACGCGGCCACCGGGCCGGTCTCGAAATCGCCATCGCCGACCACTGCGGCCACCAGCAGGTCCGGGTTGTCGAACGCGGCACCGTAGGCGTGCGAGAGCACGTAGCCCAGCTCGCCGCCCTCGTGGATCGAGCCGGGTGTCTCCGGCGCGACGTGACTGGGAATGCCGCCGGGGAAAGAGAACTGCCGGAAGAGGCGCCGAATCCCGTCGGCGTCCCGGGTCACCCGGGGATACACCTCGCTGTAGGTGCCGTCCAGGTACGCGCTCGCCACGGCCGCCGGGCCGCCGTGGCCGGGGCCGGCCAGGAAGATGGCGTTGACGTCGTCGTTCCGGATGATCCGGTTGAGGTGGGCGTAGATGAAGTTGAGGCCGGGGGTGGTGCCCCAGTGCCCGAGCAGACGAGGCTTGACGTCCTGGGGGACCAGGTCGCGTTGCAGCAGTGGGTTGTCCAGTAGGTAGATCTGGCCGACGGCCAAGTAATTCGCGGCGCGCCACCACGCGTCGATGTCGTCGAGTTCGGTCGGCCTCAGAACGGGTGAATCGGCCAAGGGGTGCCTCTCAGGGTCGCGGACTGATCGGCGATCGGACCGTCTCCCAGCCTGTCGATCATCCGGCTGGCCACCCGAGGTGGCAAATTCGGGACCGACGACGGATGAACACCTGACGAAGACCCCGCCAAGCCGCTCAGACCGAGACGAGCCCGCGTGCCCGCCGCGGCGCCAGCAGGAATGCCACCAGGTACAGGGCACCGACTATCAGCAGCAGGTTCCGATAACCGGTCAGCAGCGCCAGGTACTCCAGGCAGCCGCCCAGCATGGCGCCCAACAGGTTCAGCCCGAACGCGGACTGCGAGTCGTCGGACGCGCCGAAGCGTTTGGAGAACGCCACGTTCGCCAGGTAGATCGGCACGAACGCCAGCAGCACCGCCGCGATCAGCCGAGGCCCGAACGGCAGGGTCAAGAGCCAATTCGGCTGCACGAGGTAGCAGACCAGCAGGGACACGGCGATCCCGACGAACACCAGCGGCAGTGGCGGGGTGCGGAACCGCCTGGTGGTCTCCACCGCGGCCAGCACGATGATCAGCACACCACCGAAGACCAGCGCGTTCACCACCCAGGTGGTGCCGAACAGCAGCGCGAAGGTGGCGATGTTCTTCGTTTCCAGCAGCAGGAACGCCGCGCCCATGAAGAACAGATCGGCGTACGGCCGCATCGCCCGGAAGGGCCCGCCGAGGGCCCGGACGAACAGCAACGAGATCAGCAGGATTCCGCCCAGCGCCCACAGGTACATCGAGGGGATCGGGCCGCCCTGGTAGTACAGGAAGGGCCGGTCATCGGTGGCGGGCCCGATCACCGCCCCGCTGGCCACATAGGCCGTCCCGCACGATTGATTCGATTCGTCCAGCGCGGCCGTCACCACGGCCTGGCCGCCGCCGACCTTGTCCACGCACGGGGT
Source organism: Mycobacteriales bacterium (assembly GCA_038325895.1). Classification (GTDB taxonomy): domain Bacteria; phylum Actinomycetota; class Actinomycetes; order Mycobacteriales; family Nakamurellaceae; genus Nakamurella. The sequence continues at coordinate 15,458 of JBBQJM010000015.1, read as the reverse complement.
GTGCCCGAAGGCGCTGGCCGCCGTACCGGCGAGCCGGTCGATCAACCAGTCCTCGCGGTAATAGTTGTACATAGCGAACGAGCCACCGTCGGTGAGATGGTCGCGCGCGGATTCCAGCGCCTCCTCGGTGAACAGGAAGCTCTCCAGCCGGATCTGCGAGGCGCCGGTGACCAGTGCCAGCGAATCGGGCAGCGCGAACAGGATCAGGTCGTACTTGTTGTCGGTGGTCTGAAGGAACGCCCTTCCGTCGTTGACGTAGCGGGTGACCCGCGGGTCGTCGTACGGGTGATCGGGATTCTTCTCCTGCCCGATCTCCATCAGCCGCGGATCGATGTCCACCGCGTCGATGTGCTTGGCGCCCTTGGACAGGGCGACGGCCACGTCGGAGCCCGACCCGGCGCCGATGATCAGCACGTTGTCCAGCGAGTTGCCGGCGGCCCGCTGGTAGGGAAGGCCGTACTGCGGCTCCTCCTGCAGTCGCTGCGCGGCGGCTCGCATGATCTGGTGCGGCACGCCGTTGACGGAGATGTCGGTCAGCGAGGTGTCACCGACGATCCGGCTATCGGTGAACACCTTGTAGTACGGCGACCACGAGACGCCCGCGCCGAGCGACTCGACCATCAGCGCGGCGATCATCGCCAGGCCGGCGATGGCGCCGAGGACGCGCGGCCAGCCGTCGATCAGCACCACGAGGCAGATGGTCACGACGATGCCCCAGATCACCGACGGGGCGCGGACGAACGACAGCACGGTGAACGACCCGATGCCGATCAACGACCCGACCAGGTCCCAGCGATACGCGGTCAGCGGACGCAAGTGAGCGAAGCAGCGGCCGACCACCTCGGCCGGGCCGGCGAGCACCGCCGCGACCAGCAGGAAGATGACCGGCAGCACCAGCCACGCGGGCGGACCCTGGGTGCTCAGCGAGGTGAAGTAGATGACCTCGTTCCCGGCCCGGTCGATGGTGACCGGTTCCAGGAACACGAAGATCACCAGCAGCGCCAGGATCACCGGCGTGAACGGCAGCACCGACCAGCGCTTCCGGGAGATCAGGAAGCCCAGGCCAATACCGAGGAACGACCCGAGCAACACGAAGTTGGAGAAATAGCTCAGGTGCACCACATTCGCGCCGAGCCAGCGGATCAGCGCCAGTTCGAGGAACAACATCAGGGCGCTGCCGAGCACGAGTCGGCGGACGACGGCACCTGACGGCTTCTCGGCCTCCAGTTCCGTCGGCAGGCGCCACGGGCGGCGGATGCGGGTGTCAAGCCTGCCGGTGGTCCCGTTCTCGTCCGCGGGATCGCCCGCGGACGAGGGGACCGGTCCGGTGGTGCCCGTGGCCTCGGCCATGTCTTACCTCCGCGGGGCCGGCTCGGGGCCGGCCCGTCGATGCAGCGATCATCGGTGAGTTGGTCGGTGGGCTCGTCGGTTCATCGCCTGACCGGCGTCCGCTCCCGCCCTGTCTCGCGGGACGCGCACCATCGTGCCGTTGCGGGCCCCGCGCGGCAATGCGGGGTGCCGATCACAGTTCTTCGGTGTGCCCGTCGTCAAGATCGATCCAACGTGCGGTGGGGGGGCCGAGCCGGGCGAGTAACCCATAGACCATCGCCGGGTTGGCCATCAACTTCTCGTGGATCGGGAAGGCAACCGAGGGATTCACCGAACGGAAGAACTCGACCGCCTCCTTGACCGCCATCCAGGGCGCCGAGGCGGGCACCGCAAGGATCTCGACGTCCTGCTCCGGGACCGCCAACGAATCGCCGGGGTGCAGCAGTCTCCCGCCGATCAGGTAACCGACGTTGGGGATCACCGGGATGTCGACGTGGATGATGGCGTGGTCGCGCCCCACGACCTGGACAGGGGTCCCGAGGTCGAGCTGGTCGCCGGAGTGCACCGCGGTGGCGTCGACCCCGGCCTCGGCCAGCTGTCCTGCCGTTGCTTCGTCGGTGTACACGCTGACGCCGGGGTTCCCGGCGAGCAGCACCGACAACCGGTCGCGATCGAGGTGATCGGGGTGCTGATGGGTGACCAGAACGGCCGTGAGATCGGTCAATCCCTCGAAGCCGGTCGAGAACGTGCCAGGGTCGATCAGGATCTTCGCCGATCCATCGACGACGCGCAGGCACGAATGCCCGTACTTGGTGATCTTCATCGGTGTTCTCCGTGGGCTTGGGTGGCCGGTGGCGGGTCGATCCGCGCGGCGGGGCGAACGGAAGCCGCCAGGACCGGACGTGCGGCGCCCGGCCACGGCAAGGCTACGTCCGCCGCCCCGGTGCGAGTGCCTGGAGGGCTCAACCGGCGTTTCGTCGTCACGGTGGAGGTCGCCGGTCCCGGGCACTGCCCGCGGCCGGTGGACCAGTGGCCGGTGGACCAGTGGCCGGTGGACCCCTGGTCAGTGGACCAGCAGCCAGGCGGCGAAGAAGCCCAACGCGTTCGTCGCCCAGTGCACGAGCATCGTCGTCTTGATGCCCTTGCCGAGCCGGGCCAGGGCGCACAGCAGGATCCCGGCCAGCGTCATCGCAGCAACCGCGATCGTGGTGGTCAGCCATTGATCGGGGCCGAGCGCGTCGCCGACCGCGGCGTTGGCCCGGTTGATCCCGATCGACGGCAGGATGTGCCACAGCCCGAACATCACCGACGCTCCGACAACCGGCCACCACCGCCAGCGGATCGCCGGTGACCCGCCCATCAACGCCGGGAGCACCCCGCGGAACGCGACCTCCTCCAGCACCACCGTGCCGAGCGGGATCTGCACCAGCACCACCCAGAGCAGACCCGCTACGCCTGCCTCGCCGATCCGGGTGTCGACGAAGGCACTTCTGGTGGCCGGCAGCAACATGCCCAGCGCGAAGATCAGGGCGGTGCCCCCGGCGAGCAGCAGCCCGACCCCGACCGGCCGGTGCCAGTGCCGAATGCCCAACCCGACGGCGACCGGCCCGGACCCGCCGAGATAGGCGATGCCGAGCAGGACGAAGGCGATGGTCAGGTTCCACGGCACGTACGCCCACGCGGGAAGGATCCGGTTCGACATCACGTTGCTCAGGACGACGGTCGCGATGGCGGCCGACAGGGCCCACAAGCGCCGGCGACGAGCCGGGTGTGTGACTGCGGGTCGAACCTGCACCGCGAAACCCATCCTTCTATCGTGGACCCAAAGCCTGTGCAGGGGCCACCATGGGAGGTACGGGCTGATCACCAGGGGTCGGAGGAGTCGTGGCACGACGACCCGAACGCGACCCCTACGCCGACTTCCTGCGCTCGTTCTCGCTGCTCGTCGTCATCCTCTGGCACTGGTGCTTCACGATCCTGGTCTGGAACGACGACGGTCCCTACGCGACCAACCCACTCGGCTTCACCTCGGGGCTGTGGATCGCGACCTGGCTCCTCCAGGTCATGCCGCTGTTCTTCTACATCGGGGCGTACGTCCATCTGAAGTCCTGGGAACGCGCCGCGGCCCGCGGGGAGCGTCTGTGGCATTTCGCGCTGCGGCAGGCGAAGTCGCTGGCGATCCCGGCGGCGGCACTGTTGGTCACCTGGGTGATCCTGGGGATCATCGTCGGGATCGTGTTCGACCTGGACTGGGTGGGCCGGGCCGTGCTGATGGTGTTGTCACCGCTCTGGTTCGTGGTGGCCTATCTGGTCTTCGTGTGCCTGATGCCGATCGGTGTGTGGCTGCACCGGCGGTACGACGCGCTCGTCCTGGTATTCCTGGGCGGCCTCGCCGTCATCGTCGACGTACTGCGCTTCCGCTACCAGGTGCCGGGCATCGAGTGGGCCAACATGGTCTTCGTCTGGGGCTTCGCGTTCCAGCTCGGGTATTTCCACGGCCGGATCTCCGGGGTCGACTCGGCGCCCCGGTACTCAGACGGCCGGATCGACTGGGAGTACCAGTCACCGCGGTCCGCGCAGCAGGCCAGGGTGATGGCCGCCGCCGGGTTGTTCGCGTTGATCGGCCTGGTCTTCTCCGGGCTGTACCCGGGGTCGATGGTGGGCGTGCCCGGCGAGGGCTCGAACATGGCGCCGCCGACGGTGTGCATCGTCGCGCTGACGGTCTTCCAGGTCGGCGTCGCCGAACTGATCCGGCCCTCGGTACTGCGCGGCCTGGCGCGTGGCGGACTGTTCTCCCGGGCGACAGCTGTCTTCACCCGGTTCGCGTTGCCCCTGTTCCTGTTCCACACCACCGGGATGGCGCTGTCCCGGGGACTGGAATGGACGATCTTCGGTACCCAGGTGGAGGCAGTCGCGCCGACGGTGACCTGGTGGCTGCTGCGGCCGGTCGCCATCATCGGGCCGCTGCTGGCGACGCTGCCGGTGATCTATCTGTTCGGCCGACGGTGGCAGACGCAGACCGTGGCGCCGCCGCCACGGATCCTTCCGATCGTTGACGAGGACGTCGGTGACGGGGGAGACGGTCCGCTGGAACCGTCGCGCCGGAACCGCCCGATGATCGGCGCGCTGCCGGTGGTCCGGCCGGTCAAGCTGGGACGGCGGCATGTCGAACCGACCGTCCCCCCGCCCCCGTGACGGTGTAGCGGACGTCGAAGAAACCGGTGTCGGTCATCGACCCGGGGAAGACTTCGGTCTCGTTGCCTTGCGGTCCGGGGACGTCGTCAAGGCACGCAGACCGCGTCACTGTGGCGCCGACGACCAGGGCACGCAAGGTGGGAGCCGGCAATCGGGCGAGGCCGTCAGACGCGACAGCAGCGGGTGGATCGGCCGCTATCGGAGCGCCTGGCGCAGCTGCGTACCGCCGTGGTGTGCCTGCGGGAGATCATTGTTGGGTACCGGGATGATCCGGCCGCGAATCCGGACCAGAATCCCGCGGAGGGGGGCACCGCGTCTTGGTCGCGCTCGTCGGAGGCGCCGAATTCGGCGACCAATCCAACCAGCGTTCTGCTGCGCCGGAGTTCGACGCCGTCGGCGTCCTGCAGAATCCACTCGCCGGAGGCCTGCGCCGCGAACATCCGCTGGGTGCCCTCCCCGATCCACAGGCCGGGACTCCCCGGCTGCCAACCAGCCATCGGATCGACCTCCTCGTGACGGCGGCCTCGTCGAAGGTCTCGCCTATCCTGTTGTCACTATTAGTAATAACTATACAGCCATTTGGGTGATGCGGGCAGACTCTTTCGGTGCGAATGCGGGCGCCGGCAAGGGTGTGCCACGCGGCTGGGCGGGAGCGACGGGCGGGCCCGGTGGGAATGATGCCTTGATGACCGATTGACCAGCGGGAGATCGTCGATTTTCCGGATGCCACCGTGCTTCCCGGCCTCGTCGACACCCATGTCCACCTGGTTGCCGACAGTCAACAGAACGCCCTCGACAGGGTGGCCGGGTTCACCGAGGAGGAGATCGACGAGGTCGTCACCGACGGTCTGCGCCGCTCGCTGGCCGCCGGGGTGACGACCGTCCGGGACCTGGGCGACCGGCTGTTCAACGTGGTGGCTCGCCGCGACCGGCAGCGACGCACACCCGGCCTGCTGGAACCGACCATCATCGCGTCCGGGCCGCCGCTGACCAGCCCCGGCGGTCACTGCTACTACATGGGTGGAGAAATCCCGGATCGGGCCACGCTCGAGGCGGCGATCGGCGCGCGGGTCGACCGCAGCGTCGACATCGTCAAAGTGATGGCCAGCGGCGGCATGAGCACTGCGGGTACCGACATACTCGGCATCCAGTTCTCCGTCGAGGATCTGCAGGTGTTGGTCGAACGGGCGCACGCCGCCGGGCTCCCGGTGGCCGCTCATGCGCAGTCGCTGGCGTCGGTGGAGGCAGCGCTGGCGGCCCGAGTCGACGCGATCGAGCACTGCAGCTGCATGACGGAAACCGGCCCGGTCGTCACCGACGACCTCATCGAGCGACTGGCTGCCAGCGGGGTGGTGGTCGGCGGGGTGTTCGGGGTTCGCCCGGTGATCTCGCTGGAACAGGCACCGGTCAACGTCCGGGCCTTTGCCGAGCGGACCGGCGCGACGATCGAGTCGATGGTGGCCCGCCGCCGCGAGATCATGAACCGCATGTACCGCGGCGGGGTGCGGTTCGTCACGGGCGCGGACTCGGGATTGGCGGACTGGCGTGCGCACGGCCAGTTGTCCACGGCCGTGGAGCAGTTCGTGGCTGCCGGCGCCGACGTCGTGACGGCACTCGCGGCCTCGACGTCGCTGGCCGCGGACGCCTGCGGCGTCGGCGAGCGCAAGGGCAGGCTGCGCGCCGGACACGACGCCGACGTCCTGGTGGTCGATGGTGACCTGTCGGGTGACGTCGGCCGACTCGCCGACGTCAGGTCCGTGATGCTGGGCGGGGCACTCGTCACCGCCGCGTGAGGCGTGCCTGATGAGCCGGGCCCGGTGATGCCAGAGCGCAGGGTGAACGGGCCGACCCCGGCCCCGCGATAGGCTGGCGCTCGGTCGGGTGCGCCGGAGACTCGGGTGTCCGGCTGCTTGGCATCCTGATCGCTCGAGAACCCGCTGGGAGCACCGCCGTGGCGCGCGTGGCCGTCGATGTCGTCATCAAACCCGAGATCCTGGACCCGCAGGGCAAGGCCATCCTGTCCGCGCTGGCGCGCACCGGGCAGCCGGGGGTGAGTGCGGTGCGCCAGGGCAAACACTTCGATCTCGAGGTCGACGAGTCGGTCAGCGACGCCGATCTCGAGGAGATCGCCGGGACGCTGCTGGCGAACCCGGTGATCGAGACCTGGACAGTGACCAGGCTCGCCCCTGAGGCAGTCGGCACGGTCGGCACAGTCGGCACAGTCGCCTCCATCAACACCGCCGGGGATGCCCGGTGACGCAGGCCGCCGCCGACGCGCAGGCGCCGGCAACGGCCGCGCGGATCGGTGTGATCACTTTCCCCGGCACCCTGGACGACGTCGACGCCGCCCGCGCCGTCCGTTATGCGGGTGCCGAGTCGGTAGCGCTGTGGCACGCCGATGAGGACCTGGCCGGTGTCGATGCCGTCGTTGTCCCCGGCGGGTTCTCCTACGGCGACTACCTGCGGGCCGGCGCGATCGCGGCGCAGGCGCCGATCATGCGTGCGGTGATCGATGCCGCGCGCCGGGGTTTGCCGGTGCTGGGTATCTGCAACGGGTTCCAGATTCTCTGCGAGGCCGGGTTGCTGCCAGGGGCGCTGGTGCGCAATGCCGGCCTGCGGTTCATCTGCCGGGACCAGTGGCTGCGGGTGGAGAACACCGATTCGGTGTGGACCTCACGGTTCGAGCCGGGCGCGGAGATCCTGGTCCCGATGAAGAACGCCGAGGGCCGCTACGTCGCGGCGGATGCGGTGCTCGACGAACTCGAGGCCGAAGGACGGGTGCTGTTCCGCTACGTCGGCGACGGGCCCGCCCAGGGCAACCCGAACGGCGCATTGCGGGACATCGCGGGGATTTGCTCGGCGGACGGCAGGGTCGCCGGCCTCATGCCGCATCCCGAACACGCCATCGACGCGTTGACCGGGCCGACCGACGACGGGCTCGGCCTGTTCGTCTCGGTGCAGGACTGGATCGGGACCGCATGGACCGGGGCTGGCACCCATGCCTGACATCACTGATCACTCCGTGGGCAGCGCGCATCATGACAAAGTCGCGCACCCGACCGCGGCCGACCTGCTGGACATCACCGATCCGATCGGTGCGGTCGACCTGGTCGACCAGGGTCCGGAGCTGGACACCGTCACCCGCGCAGCAGCGACACCTGATGTGCCGCAACCGTTCCGCGAGCTCGGGCTGAAGGACGACGAGTATCTGCGGATCAAGGAGATCCTCGGCCGCCGGCCCACCGACGCCGAACTGGCGATGTATTCGGTGATGTGGTCCGAGCACTGCTCGTACAAGTCATCCAAGGTGCATCTGGCGTATTTCGGAACCACCACCACCGAAAAGATGCGCTCGAAGATGCTGGCCGGGATCGGCGAGAACGCCGGCGTGATCGACATCGGTGACGGCTGGGCGGTCACCTTCAAGATCGAGTCGCACAATCATCCCTCGTACGTCGAGCCGTACCAGGGGGCCGCCACCGGTGTCGGCGGGATCGTCCGCGACATCCTGGCGATGGGCGCCAGGCCGGTCGCGGTGATGGATCAGCTGCGGTTCGGGCCGGCTGATGCCGCCGACTCGCAGCGGGTGGTACCCGGCATCGTCGCCGGGGTGTCCGGATACGGAAACTCCCTGGGGCTGCCCAACATCGGCGGTGAGGTGATCTTCGATCCGTCGTACGCGGGGAACCCATTGGTGAACGCGGCCTGCATCGGCGTGCTGCGCAGCGCCGACCTGCACACCGCACACGCCTCCGGCACCGGCAACAAGGTCATCCTCTACGGATCACGCACCGGCCTGGACGGTATCGGCGGGGTGTCGGTGCTGGCCTCCGAGACGTTCGCCGGTGAAGGCGGTCCCGCCGGTCAGGGGGGTCAGGGCGGCGCGCGCAAGAAACTGCCGTCGGTCCAGGTGGGCGATCCGTTCGCGGAGAAGGTGCTCATCGAGTGCACGCTCGAGGTGTTCGCCGCCGGTTTGGTGGTCGGCATCCAGGACCTCGGTGGGGCCGGATTGTCCTGCGCCACATCGGAACTCGCCTCAGCGGGCAGCGGCGGGATGCACGTGGTGCTCGACGCGGTGCCGCTCCGCGCGGACGTCATGACGCCCGCGGAGATCCTGTCCAGCGAATCGCAGGAGCGGATGTGCGCGGTCGTCACCCCGGACAAGGTCGAGGATTTCCTGGCGGTGTGCGGCAAGTGGGAGGTGCAGGCCGACGTCATCGGTGAGGTCACCGACTCCGGTCGGCTGATCATCGATTTTCACGGTGAGACCGTGGTCGACGTCCCGCCGCGGACCGTCGCGCACGAGGGTCCGGTGTACGAGCGACCGGTGCAGCGGCCCGACTGGCAGGATGCGTTGCAGGCCAACACTTCTGGCACACTCACCCGCCCGGCACCGGAGCAACTGGGTGAGCTGATCCGGCGGATGATCGCCTCGCCCAACCTGTGCTCGCGCTCCTGGGTGACCGATCAGTACGACCGGTATGTGCGCGGCAACACGGTTCTCGCCCAACCGGCCGACGCCGGGATCATCCGGGTCACCGAGAACGACAGCGATACAAGGGTTCCGGAACGCGGCCTGGCGATGGCGACCGACTGCAATGGCCGGTACACGCTGCTCGATCCCTACGCCGGCGCTCAGCTGGCGCTGGCGGAGGCCTATCGCAACGTGGTCACCACCGGCGCCGCGCCGGCCGGAGTGACGAACTGCCTGAACTTCGGCTCCCCCGAGGACCCGGCGGTCATGTGGCAGTTCTCGCAGGCGGTCCGCGGGCTCGCCGACGGCTGTGCGCAGCTCGGGATCCCGGTCACCGGTGGCAATGTCAGCCTGTACAACCAGACGGCCGGGGCGAATATCCTGCCCACCCCGGTGGTCGGGGTGCTCGGCGTCATCGACGACGTCCGTCGCCGGACGATCACCGGAATCGGCCAGGACACCGGGGAGACGCTGCTGCTGCTCGGCGACACCCGTGACGAGTTCGACGGCTCGGAGTGGGCGTCGGTGGTGCACGGGCACATGGGCGGTTTCCCGCCGACGGTCGACCTGGCGGCCGAGAAGCTGCTCGGCGATGTCCTGATCGCCGGATCGCGGGACGGGATGATCTCCGCCGCGCACGACCTTTCCGAGGGCGGGCTGGCGCAGGCGCTGGTCGAGATGTGCCTGTCCGGGCAGACCGGCGCGCGAATCCTGTTGCCGGAGAACCTCGATCCGTTCGTCATGCTGTTCTCCGAGTCGACGGCCAGGGTCGTGGTCGCGGTGCCCCGTACCGAGGAACTCCGGTTCACCGAGATGTGCACGGTCCGCCGCCAGCCGTGGATGAGGATCGGCGTAGTAGACGCAGGAGATGCCTCCGCCGACGGCACCCCGGACGAGCAGGCGCTGGACATCCAGGGCATCGCCCGGCTGTCCCTGGTGGAGCTCCGAAATGCTTGGGAGGGAACGCTTCCCGCTGTGTTCGGGTGAAAGGCTGAGCAGTTCGCCGCGGATCCGTTGCGCCAGCCTGGGGCAATGTGGCAACGGCGCCGTTCCGCCGTCAGATCGTCCTGACGCCGCGCGGGGGGACGGCATCTGGTCGTCATGGTTTGCCCCTGAAGATCGCGGGTCTTTCGGACGCCGTCGTGGCCGGCGGTCCGATCAACCCCACCAGGCCAGGGCGACAGCGAGCGCGGCGTAGGCCGCCGCAATGAGGAGCCGGCGGCGGCCGGCGGTGATGCGGTCCGCCAGTGCCAGGGCGCTCACCGCGGCCATCACCAGCAGGCCGGCCCGCAGCTGATCCGCGGCGAGCATGGCCAGCATCGGCAGCGCGCAGAACCGCACGTCGCGTCCGGCGGTCAGCACCCCGAACCTGGCGCAATCCACGTCCGCCTCGGATCCCGTTGGCCGCAGCCGCATCCCACGGTCGCACCGTTTCACCTTCGCCGGCCGGGTCGGGTCGAGCTGGGCCAGCGCGCACACGCCCAGCAGCATCGCAGTCCCTGTTGATGCCGAACCCAGCCACGTCGTCCACGCCGTCGCGGCCGCGTCCAGGCACAGTGCGATCAGCGTCCAGGTCAGCAGGAACGCAGCCAGGAAGATCGCCGTGGCGCGGCCGGCGCGCCACCAGAGGCTGGTGAACGCCGCTGTCCGCACCCCGGACAGCGCGAAGGGGGCCATCATGGCCACCGTCATGACGGTCGCGTGAGCGATTCCTGCCAGGGTGAACAGGCTGCCGTGTCCGCCACCGGCATGGACCGACACCGTTTGATCCGATACCGCCTGGCCGGACCCCCACGGTTCCAGCAGGCCCGGCTGAGCGACCACGAGCACCGCCCAGCCGATCGCCGACACGACGATAGGCAGTCTCCCGGGGCGCCTGGCCAGCACGGAAGGTCGGCGCTCGCGCGGCGCGGTCGGTCCGGCGGCACCGACCCGGCCGAGCAGCGACACCAGCGACTCCCTCGTCCCGCGTCCACGGCGATCTGCCGGCTCGCGACCGCCGCCGCGCCGGTCCGAGCCCGTGCCTAGCCCTGGTAGAGGTTGAACGTACCCACTCTGACCGGAGCGGGCATGTCGGCAGCCAGACGTTCCGGCTCGTCGTCGGGCGCCAGGGGCAGCAGCGTCACCCGCACCGTCCCGTCCTGCCAGTGACCTGCGGACCGGAGGCGGTCGACGATATCGGTGACGTCGAACCTGTACCGCATGCCGTGCGGTTCCTTGCGGGTTGCGGCGGCCGTCGCCGGATCGGTGTCCTCGATTCCGAAGAACGAGATCAATCCCGCGAGGTGGTCGGCGCTATCCGGCGGAGCGGCGCCGTCGGCAGCGGGGGAGTCGGGATCGTCAGCGGGTGACTGGGGGTCGCCCGGGGTGGGCGTGGCGGGTGAGGCTGCGGAATCGGGGAGGTTGAGGTAGACCCCGAACACCACGCCGGGATTGCGCGAGCCTTCGATGTCGGTGACGTTCAGGTACATCCGCGGCGCCGCCAGCGATCGAGCCGCCAGACCCTGCGCAACGTCGGGAACGGGTGTCACGGCGAGGGTGGTGCTGGCGCCGTGCCGACCGACCTCGACCGGCCGGTCGTTGGTGCCGATCAACAGGGGTTGGTTCTGCTCGGGCACGACGCGCGCCTCCTTCGCTGCAAAGCCGGCACGCACCGGTAGCGACTCATAGGTGTAGTCGAGATGCCTCACCGTGTCCAGCACGTCGCGCGGCTTCATCCGCACTGCGGCGCCGGTCGCGTCGCGCAGCGGAAAGGCATTGTCCAACCAGGCTTTTCCAGCGGGGTTGGCCCCGCCGCCGATGGTCCAGATCTCCCACAGCCGATCGATGTTGGCGTGATGCAGCCAGAAGATCGGATCGCTCGCGGCGGTGTTGGGATCGGTCATCAGACCCCCGTTGCCGCCCACCTGGACGTGCACGGGCCCGTGCGGCTGCGCCTCCAGTTGCCCGAAAGCCGGCCCCTGGTGAGCGAACCCGGTCTGCGGCCCGCCGAACCCCACCGATGCGCCCTGGGCCGCCGAGGTGAACTGCCGCTCGGCGAGCGCCTGCTGGGTGCCGGTGACCACGTCCGGCAGCGCCACCCCGTCGTTCACCGACTTCCGCCGCTGGGGCACGAACAGCGGGTTCGGTGTGCTGTCGGGCAGGGTGTCCACGCGAAAAGCCGGCGGTAGCGCGTTGCCGGGCGACCCGCTGCTGTAGTCCCAGAAAGGCAGCGACCAGGAACCCTGGTCTTCCGCGGGCAACAACGACCGCAGGATGCTCTCGAACTGGAACAGGAACATCCGGTGCCACGGCAGGAAGTACCAGGTGGCGTGCTGGCACTGGTTCCACGGGGCACCACTGGGTTTGCTGGTCAGGTAGGTCCCGTGGATGGCCGACTGGTAGGTCCAGCTCCGCGGGTCGGCGACGGGTAGCTGCTGCATAGCGCGAACGCCGAGCGCGTAGCCCAGCGTGATCGGATGCCAGGGGTCCTGCGGCGTACCGAGGTTCCAGATGTTGAGCCTGAGCCGGGTCATGGTCGCCTCCCGTGTCGACGCGCGCACGTCGATCACCAGTGCGGATGGACTCCAACAGATATCACTTCCCGTCGGTCCGGGCACCCGAAATGGTCCTGAATGCACCCTTTCGAGCGACAGGCCGGTTGCGCACCGTTGGGTCCGGCCTCAGCCCCGAGGAACCCAACACCAGCCGGACGCCGGCCACGGTGAGCCGGTGCCACCGTCGCCAGTGCCGGAGCATCGCGTGGCCGCCCCCGTCGATCGGCGTCGAGCTGATCACCGCACCCGCGGCCGTCGCCGCAGCCAGCCAGGTCCTGGTGCTCGGCTGCGGAATCACCCGGTCCCTGGTGCCGTGCACGATCGCGAGCGGGACGCCCGCCAGATCGTCCACCGGATCGCCAGGCTCGGCCCATGGCGCCAATCCGACCGCCCCCGCCACCCCGTCCGCTGCGGCCAGACGCAGCGCCACCCGGCCGCCGAGGGAGTGACCGACGAGCACCACCGGCAATCCGGGCCACCGGTCCGCGATCTCTCGCAGCCCCCAACTGGCGTCGGCCAGTACGCCCGCTCCGTCACCGTTCCAGCCACGCACCGAGAACCGCAGCCGGTACACGGCCACGTCCGGCACCTGGCGGGCCACCGCCCACGCGACCGGGACCAGCCGCAGCACCGCAAGGGACAGCGGCGCGACCCTCATCTGCGAGTCGGACGCGCCGCCGTGCAGAACCAGCACCGCCGCGGTCGGACGCTCGGGGGCGTTGGTGGCGGTCAGTCGAGCGCCCCGTGGGCTGGTGGCGTGGTGTCGGGAGTGGTGTCTGGAGGTCACACTCCGATTATCCGTAGCCGCGGTGTCGGCGGATGGGTGCCAGCTCGCATCAAGCCCTGGGGGAAACCATGTCATAGGGCAGGCCGGGTGGGCTGCTCTACACCGACAAACACGTGATCGTTGGATATACCGAAGGCGCGATGCGGCTCTCCACCTCCTATGCCCGCGCGATTTCGCTGGCAGCGATCACCTCGTCGCCGATGTCCAGACAAAAAGTCGGGGCGTTCGCTCCGAAATCCCCCTCGATCACCGTTCATCCGCCCGAGTTCTCGTTCGACGCGATCTTCACTGCGTCTGGAACCAACAGACCGATCTTCGCGACAGCGGTCAGCATATTGCGCGGCTTTGCAACCGTGGATCTCGGCGCCGAGGGCGAGGCCGAAGGCCTGATCATCGACGCGAATGTGCCGAGCTTCACGCAGTACAGCAGTGAAACCAAAGTCATCTGACGTGCCTTGATCGTTGTCGGCGCCGGCACAGCCGTTGCTGACATCGGGACCCGGCCGGCCGCCGGCCGGGTCGGTGAGTCCTCGATCGGCCGGTTGACGCTCATCCACCTCACCGATCTACGCTCACCGGTCATGGTCCGCCGCGCCGTCACCCCGCAGCAGGTGACCGACGCCATCGCGGTCGCGAGCGGTGCCGTCGATCGGTCGCAGATTGCGCCCGCTGTTCGGGTCACGCTGGCGTGGCTGGCACAGACCAACCCCGGCCGGTCAGTGGAGATCCGGGTGCCGCCGTACGCGGCGGTGCAGGCGGTGGCGGGTCCGACGCATACCCGCGGCACGCCACCGAATGTGGTGGAGACCGACGGAGCGACCTGGCTGGCTTTGGTGGCCGGCCGGATGACGTGGTCGGACGCCCTCGGCGGCGGCCTGGTCAGGGCCAGCGGCTCCCGCGCCGACCTGTCGAACTTGCTGCCGCTGCAGCACCCAACGCAGGACTGACCGGACGGCCGGCACACCGCCCGACGCCCAGGCGGCGCCGGGAGTAGGCGGGCGTTTCGGCGGTGCCTGACGGATTCCGCGCGCCCGGGCAGCGCCCGGCCGGGTTGGGTCGACGGTTGGGGCCCGCGGAGCAGGTACAGTGGGGTACCGGCTCATCCCCTGGCATTTGATTCGCTCGCAGAGGAGCACGGTTACGTGGGTACTGGTTCGATACCAACCCCGACACACTCCTACCCCCAGTCTCTTCCGATCACTGCCGGCACGGGCGTTCAGGGGTCCTGCGCGGACGTCGACGTGCAGGAGGACGTACAGGCCGACAACGATCCCCGCGAGGAGTGCGGTGTCTTCGGCGTCTGGGCGCCCGGCGAGGATGTCGCCAAGCTGACCTATTACGGCCTGTATGCGCTGCAGCACCGTGGCCAGGAGGCCGCCGGGATCGCCGTCGCCGACGGGTCGCAGATCGTGGTGTTCAAAGACCTCGGGCTGGTTTCGCAGGTGTTCGACGAGCAGACGCTGTCCTCGTTGAACGGTCACATCGCCGTCGGTCACTGCCGGTACTCCACCACCGGCTCCACTACCTGGGAGAACGCCCAGCCGACGTTCGCGATCACCGATGTCGGGTCCGGGATCGCCTTGGGCCACAACGGCAATCTGGTCAACACGGTCGAACTCGAGGCGAAGATCGTCGCGCTGCCCGGCAAGAACGGTCGCGGCAAGTGCACCACGGACTCGGATGTGATCACCCGGCTGCTGGCGGCCAAATCCGCCGACTCCGGCCTGGAGCAGGCGGCGATGGAGTTGCTGCCGACCCTGCAGGGCGCGTTCTGCCTGGTGTTCTGCGACGAGCACACCCTCTACGCCGCGCGCGACCCGCACGGCGTGCGCCCGCTGGTGCTGGGCCGGCTCGACCGCGGCTGGGTGATCGCCTCGGAGACCGCCGCCTTGGACATCGTCGGCGCCTCGTTCGTCCGGGAGGTCGAGCCGGGGGAGCTGCTGGCCATCGACGCGGACGGGCTGCGCAGCGAGCACTTCGCCCCGCCCACCCCCAAGGGCTGCGTGTTCGAGTTCGTGTATCTGGCCCGCCCGGACACCACCATCTCCGGCCGCGGCGTGCAGGCCACCAGGGTCGTGATCGGCCGCCGGCTGGCGGCCGAGTTCCCGGTCGAGGCGGACCTGGTGATCCCCACCCC